>NZ_JBLVOM010000245.1:0-153597 GCF_053543775.1 Acinetobacter endophylla
TTGAACAGATAAAACCAGGAACGATTTCATACAGGCCAGTGTCAGCAAACAGGTTCTTCCAGAAAATAACCACGACTGCACCCACAATCATACCTGCCAAAGCGCCATTCAAGGTCATGCGTTTCCAGAACAGTGACAGGATAATTAAGGGACCAAAGGCGGCACCAAAACCTGCCCAGGCATAGGCCACTAGACCCAGAACTTTAGATTCAGGATTACCCGCCATCCAGATCGCCAGCAAGGCAATCAGTAGCACCATCAAACGGCCAACCCAGACCAGTTCTTTTTGTGAGGCATTTTTACGCAGGAAAGATTTATAGAAGTCTTCCGTTAGAGTACTTGAGCAGACCAATAGCTGACAGCTTAAAGTACTCATTACTGCGGCAAGAATGGCAGCAAGCACCACACCGGCAATCCATGGATTAAACAGGATTTTGGTCAGTTCCATAAATACCGTTTCAGGATTGGCATTCACTGCAGCGGCCAGTTCCGGATGCTGCTGGAAATAGGCGATCCCGAAGAAGCCGGCTGCCACCGCACCACCCAGACATAGAATCATCCAGGTCATGCCAATACGGCGTGCATTTGGAATGGATTTGACTGAATCTGCAGCCATGAAGCGCACCAGAATATGCGGCTGGCCAAAGTAACCCAGACCCCAGGCAAGCAGAGAAATAATCGCAACAAAGCTCAGATCACCCAGAATATTCATTGCTTGAGGACGAGCAGCTTCCAGTGCCAAAGTCACCTGCGACATATCCGAGAACGCCATCAACGTCACGATTGGCGTCAGCAACAGGGCAAAGATCATCAGACCGGCTTGAATGGTATCGGTCCAGCTCACAGCCAGGAAGCCACCAATAAACACATAGCTGATGGTGGCAATGGCACTGATCCAGAGTGCGGTGCTATAAGACATGTCGAACATGCTTTCAAACAGGCGTGCACCTGCGACCATGCCGGAAGCACAGTAAATCGCAAAGAAAATCAGAATCACGAAAGCCGAAACAATACGCAGGATTTTCTTCTGGTCGTTAAAACGATTCGAGAAATAATCCGGCAGGGTCAGGGCATTGTGCTGGACTTCGGTATGCACCCTCAGACGGCCAGCAACCAGCAGCCAGTTGAGCCAGGCACCAATAATCAGGCCGATGGCAATCCACATTTCAGACAGACCGGAAAGATAAATCGCACCCGGTAGCCCCATCAGCAGCCAGCCACTCATGTCGGAAGCCCCTGCAGAAAGTGCAGTTACGAAACTCCCTAAACGTCGGCCCCCTAGGATGTAATCGGAAAAGTTGCTTGTCGCGCGATAAGCCATCAGGCCGATCACCACCATTGCGACAATATAGAAAAGAAAAGTAATTAAGGTTGGATTTAGGGAGCTCATACGGTATCCATTTTTAAGTTGGACAGTAGATCGAAACAAGGAATAAGACAGCTGCGAAAAGCTTTAATCCGAAAGCCAGGCAACATCAAATCCAGTAGATTTTAAAAATAAACGCGAAATTTAACCATAAATTCACATTTTTTGCTGAGATTTTCTTGCACGAATAAAAATAGGCAACCCTCGGGCTGCCTATGTATAAAGTCAAAAGATAAATTAGTTAGGACGGCCCATGACACCACGGATCGTATTTAATACATCGGCTGGAAGTACTACTGTCTTGGCATTTGGCGATTTGGCCATATCCTGCATGGCTTTAATATACTGTTCACCGAGTAAATAGGCGACCGGAATTTCATTATCACCAATGGCAGAAGTCACCATGTCAATTGCACGTTGTGAAGACTCAGCCAGCACCACTTGTGCTTCAGCATCACGGCGTGAGGCTTCCAGACGGCCATCCGCTTCCAGAATCGCGGCCTGTTTTTCACCATCAGCTTTGGTGACGGTTGCACGACGCTGACGTTCAGCAGCGGCCTGTTCTTCCATCGCTGTTTGCATAGTGATTGAAGGTTTAATATCCTGAATTTCTACAGTTTTTAAGGTAATACCCCAGTCCGAGATATCATCGGAAATACTGGATTTCAAGCGTGCCTTAATATGATCACGCGAAGATAAAGCATCATCCAGATCCATTTCCCCGACAATCGAACGCAGTGAGGTTTGCACAAGGTTCTGAATCGCCCAGGAATAGTTTTCAATCCCGTACACGGCTTTTTCTGGTGTGGTCAGATTAATATAAGCCACGGCATTCATCAGCAGGACCGCATTATCACGGGTAATCACTTCCTGTGAGGGAATATCCAAAACGATATCTTTAGTTGTGACTTTATAGGCGACTTCATCGACATAAGGAATGACAAAATTCAGGCCCGGATTTAGGGTGGTGTGGTATTTACCCAGACGCTGTACAATCCATTTGTAACCTTGTGGCACAATCCGCACACCTTTAAAAATGGTAATCGCAACAAAGGCCAGAAACGCGATAACAATGATAGAACCACCAGACATAGCTTATTCACCTTATTGATTTTGATAATTCGTGCTGTGAGGTTGTACGACCAGGTCATTACCCAGAATATCCACGACGCGAACGCGGTCTCCGACCTGAACTGGGTCCAGAGTTCGGCATTCCCATTCATCCGAACCTAAAACTGGCATCGGAAAGCGCACCCGGATTTGCCCATGATCCAGATTAGTCTGAATCACCATGCCCACCTGACCAATGGTCGCTTCACGCGATAGACCGGCTTTGGTCTTATCAATGGAAAGTGGCTTGATAAACTTAAACCAGAGCAGCGTACACAGAATAGAAAGTACGATCCAGGTCAGGAGCTGGGTCGTCAGTCCCATCATCGGGAACATCCAGTACAGGACGCCAACCATGATGGCACCGATCCCGAACCACAGGGCAGCAAATGCGGGCAGTAGTAATTCCGATAGAATCAGAAGGATGCCTAATACAAACCAGTGCCAAGGTTCAAGAACTAATTCCATATCGTGACCTATATCGCTAAGTATTTAATTAATCATCATCTTTATATGATTGATCTTCAATGTAGCAGATGCGGCCGCAGATGAATATAAAAAATTCATGCATCAAAATTTTGCCGGACGTGGCGGTTTAAATGCCGCGGGAGACTGCTTGAAGTTGCTAATGGCTTTTTCAATAGTACGGATTTTCAGCTGAGCAGCCTTTTCACCTTCCAGAATGGTGGCATTGCTGGCTTTCAGGTCTAAAGTACCAATATGGCCGACTTTGGGCTGGATCACCACATTGGCCTGACTCAGTTCCTCATGAATGCTTTGCTGTCCCATAATGTTCAGGGTCTGATCCAGTACACCCCACATGTTCAGGGCTTTATTGCCATCTGGGCGTGCAGAAATATCCACAGCAATCACAATATCTGCCCCCATATCTTTGGCGGTCTTGACCGGAATCGGACTGACCAGACCGCCATCGACATATTTGGTGCCGCCAATCACGGCAGGCACAAACACATTCGGAATACTGCAGGACGCTCGGACCGCCTGTCCGGCATTGCCTTTAATAAAGTCAGCTTTACGGCCATTGTCTAGGCGAGTGGCAACTGCAGCAAAACGAATCGGGAATTGCTCAATCGGTTTGTTCGCTACATTCTTGTTGACGAAATCCTGTAGTTTTTGTCCGGCAATAATCCCTTGTCGATTTAAAGTTAGGTCACGGATATCCGACTCTTTAAAATTCAGGGCAATCTGCTGTAACTGATAAGGCGATTTGCCACTGGCATACAGGCTACCGACAAAACTGCCGGCACTGGTACCGGTGACGATTTTCGGTTTGATGCCGTGTGATTCGAGCACTTTAATGACGCCAATATGGGCAAAACCTTTGGCACCGCCGCCACCGAGGGCAATGGCGACGACAGGTTCACGGGCTTTTAATGGCGTGGCAGGCGTAGGTGTTTTAGTGGCTTTGTCACAGGCTGCAAGACTGAAACCAAGGCAGCCAATTAAGGCATAACGGGCTAATTTCATTATAAAAACTGGTGATTAAATCAACAAAATTCAGGCTATCACATCAAAAAAAGCCGTATTTGCCTAGTCTTTTTTCAAAAGCTTTTGTAACGGCTTGGCCACCCAGTCCGGATTTTTGGCCGAGAATTTACCTTGATAATGCTGATAAATCTGTTCCAGATCGTATTCATAATCACCGGTCAGATGGTAGACGCCCAGGATATGAATGGTCTTGATATCATAATCAAAGGAAAACATCACAATCGGCAAATGGGCCGCCTTGGCAATATGATAAAAACCGCTTCGAATTTTTTCTGGTGCCTTACGTGAACCTTCCGGTGCCATACCGACCCAGATCTGCTGCGATTTTTCAATGATGTCTACAATCTGTCGGGTATGTTCTTGTGGACTATCTCGGACGACAGGAACCACACCAATCCATTCCAGAACCGGTTTGAGTGGAGTGTGAAACAGGCTGTCTTTACCGAAAATTGTAATCTGAATACCGAGACCAAGCAGGGCATTAAAACCCAGCCATGCATCAATATTGGAAGTGTGCGGGGAAATAATCGCCACAGCTTTAGGTAAGTCTGGAAATTCGCCTTCCAGACGCCAGCCCTGTGCCAAAAAAAGCTGCCTAAAAAAAGTCCGGCTCAGTTTGCTGCCACGAGCCGGGACATGCGGCGGGAGTTGGGGGAAACGTATTTGGGCCATTAGTTTTGTCTCTTCCTGAAACTAATTTTTCTTTATTTTTTATTATATTAGACTGTTGTAAAATCCGGATCATTGGCAAAATGTATAGCATCTTAAATGCTGGTGATGCATTTTCACCTTAAGGACTTGGCCTGCATATGCGGAATACCTATATTTTACTGTTTTCCCTATATTGGGCACAGGGGCTTCCGGTCGGATTTATGACGCATGCCTTACCGGTGATTCTGCGGGCTGAAGGGGTATCGCTGGCGCATATCGGTGGTTTTGGCCTGTTAATGCTGCCTTGGTCGATTAAAATATTCTGGGCACCTTGGGTTGATCGTTATGGGAAGAAATCCCAAGGTCATTACCGTAGCTGGATTATTCCCTTGCAATGGCTGTCAGTTGCTGTATTGATTGGGCTCTCATTTCTACCGATTCAGGCCTTGAATCAGCCGCTGTATTTAGCGCTGTTTTTTATCACGCTTTTACTGATGAATGGCATTGGCGCGACGCAGGATATTGCCACCGATGCACTGGCAGTCAATATTCTGAAAAATGAACAGCAACACTGGGGCAATACCTTTCAGGTTATCGGTTCGCGTCTGGGATTCATTGTCGGAGGCGGGGCCATATTATGGTTGTTAGATCTGCTGCAATGGCAAGCCACCTTTCTATTATTGGCGGCTTTGGTCTTTCTTAATACTTTACCCATTTTACTTTTTAGAGAACCTCAGCATTCAATAATTATCACGCCATCTAATAAAGGACCTGTGCTCAGTAATATTAAAACCTATTTTCAATACTTCTGGTCAAATATAACCTTGGCGAGGTGGCTTCTGGTTTTACTGACCTTTAAAATCGCCGATGGTTTATCCGGGCCTTTATTAAAACCTTTAATGGTAGATCTCGGACTGAGCTTTAGCCAGATTGGCCTTTATGTCACCATGCTGGGAGCCTTGGCTTCCTTGATTGGAGCAGGACTGGCGGGCTGGTGTCTGAAGTACTGGTCTCGCAGCTCGAGTTTGATCGTTTTCTCAATTTTAAAAATATTAAGTTTAATGGCTTATGCCTGGCTGGCTGCGCAGTATGATGCTCAAAACAAAGTACAAAACTGGATGATATATCTGATCAATGCGGCCGAAGACATGATTTCTGCCATGCTCTTGGTGGTCATGTTGACCTTGGTCATGCAATACAGTCGCAAGCATCTGGCAGGGACAGATTTCACCTTCCAGGTGGCGCTGATGGCCACGGTGAGTGGGGGACTTTATAGCCTGAGTGGCATTTTGGGAGATACTTTAGGCTATCAAAATTATCTGAATCTGATCGTGATCGTAGCAATTATGTGTTTAATTCCAATTTTCCGATGGATGAAAGTTGCAAAAAAAGTATAAAATTTCTAAATAATCAACTATTTGGTTAAATGTTAGCCTAAAGTACTAAATAGAATATATAAATATTAATTTAATAATTTTGTAATATAAGCGCCGTGTGTATTATTTGTTACAAAATAAATTAAGGATATTTTTGATGAAAACTAAGTTAGCAACAGCAATTGCATTCAGCCTTTTGGCGGGGACAACTTTTGCAGCACCAACTTTCTATGGTGAGATTGATGCGTCAGTAGATTACTTACCTGAAGATAATGCCAATGGTAATCGTGATGTTGTGGAAGTAAACAGCAACAATTCATTTCTTGGTTTAAAAGGCGATGAAAAACTGACTGACCGTTTAAGCGCACTTTATCAAGCTGAATTCACTTTCTATACAGATGATGGTGAAAATGTATCTGCGACGGATGATGACGCATTTGTTCCAAGAAATATTTTTGTAGGTATTAAAGATGCAAAACTTGGTACATTAAAAGTGGGTAAAATTGATACTCCTGTAAAACAGCTATCTTCAGTAGTAGATACTTTTAACAACTATATTGATAATAAAGCAGATATGGCAGGTATTTTTACCGGTGAAAATCGTGTTGATAATGTAGTTGTTTATGAGTCACCAGCGTTCGCAGTTGCAGGTGGTAAGTTAAATGCTAATTTATTGCTAGCAACAGGTGAAGCAGATGGTATTGATAAGTCAAAAGGTGGTGTGAAAGTTGCGGGCCGTGGTTTAGGCGATGCTTTCTCTACTTCTCTTATTTATGATAATAAAAAAGTAGTGGCCGGTCTTGGTTATGATAAAGCGATTCCATCTAACTTCGCAGGTCGTGGCTTCGTAAATGCTTCTACTCCAGAAGTAACAGGTGGAGTAGCAGGTAGTGCGTTTGCTGCTGCAAATACGATTCGTGCGATTGGTCGTGTAAATTTGGATAGTGGTTTAGCACTTAAAGCATTATACCAAACATCAGAAGTTGAAGATGTTGCAGGTAATGACGCTGCAGCAGCATTTATTGATGATCAACAAGCTTGGTTAATTGGAGCTGAATACAATCTGCCAACAGCAAAAGCATGGACAGTAAAAGGTCAATATAGTCAAAGTACAACCGAATTTACTACTGCCAAAGCTGATTATGAAGCTCAACAAATTCTAGTTGGTGCAGACTATGCATTCAGCAAGCAGGTGAAAGCATATATTATGCGGGCTACCTAATGTTAGAACAAGGTTCAAATGAAACGGATCAGCCAGTTGTAGGTACAGGTGTTGAATACAAATTCTAATTTAGATTTTGTACTCTAAGAAAAGGCGATGCTTTGGCATCGCTTTTTTTATGCTTAAAACAACAAAACTTAGCAATTTTATGTCTGATCTAACAAGTTTCGGACTGTTAACATGATTGAAAGTTTCAGCATTTCGTTTTAAAAATTATGCCTATTCAAGCTGTTTTATTTGACCTCGACAATACCTTGACCCATCGTGATCTGACTGCACAGGCTTATAGCCGTTATCTGGCAGAATACTATGCGCCAGCATTGAAACAGGTCGATTCAGATAAAATTATCGAGATTGTAAGACGCATCGATAATGGCGGTTATCCTAAAAAGGAACTGCTGACGCATGGTAGTATCGGGGCTTCGGCTGCTTATGCGTTGTTGCAGGAACTGTCTTGGTTAAATCCCCCAACCATAGATGAACTGGCCCAATTCTGGTTTAGCCAGTTTGGCCGTTTCGCCGTAGAAATGCCGGCAGCAGAGCAAGTATTAACGCAGCTGAAAGATGAGGGTTATCAGCTGGCCATTGTTTCCAATGGCGGACATGACACCCGTTTAAATACGATTCGGGGTTTGGGTATTGAAACTTATTTTGATGAGATCATCAGTTCGGGACTAGTAGGTTTTAACAAGCCGCAGCCGGAAATATTCCAGATCACTGCAGAGCGTCTAAGCGTGCAGCCTACACAGTGCCTGTATATTGGCGACCATCCAATTAATGATGTACAGGGAGCTACAGAGGCCGGAATGCATGCATTATGGATGCAAGGCTTTCATGCAGATGCTGAACATATCCAATATAAAATTCAGCAACTGCCGGAAATTTTTGCCCATTTGCAGTTATTAAATCGTGCTTAAGTAATTCTTAAACAGTCAATCGTTTCGGCCCATTGCGAAGAATCACAGCGCGGACATTGCTGGTTGGCATGTGAAAGGGTTTGTACCTGTCCACAGTAAATGCAAGCATATAATTGCCCGGCCTTGACCTGTTGGACTATAGAGCAGGTTTTAGGAAAAAGTGGCAGCCCAGGCCGGACCTCATCCGATTTGAAAAACAGGATACTGAACTTACCGTCAGTTTCCAGTAAACCGGTGCGTACCTGACCCAGATGTTCTACGCCTTGCTGGCGCATTTCGGCAAAGAATTCATCATGTGACATTTTACCTTTTTTAATCTCTTCAACGACCAGCACGCCATCTTCTACGATATAAATCGGTTTACCTTCCAGCAGGTCTTCGAACCACTGATATTTCATCATAAGCCAAGTGGTCAGACGGTACATGATAATAATCACCGACATCACCAGAACTGCCTGAATCAGGGGAATATCTTCGGTAAACATCGGGTCACCAGCAATCGAACCCAAGCTCAAAATGATAGCGACTTCGAAGATGGAAAGCTGACGTACCCCGCGTTTTCCAGTCAGGCGAAGAAACAGGATAATCATGGTGTACATCAGGGCACAACGCAGCAAAATTTCTGCAGTAAACTCCCAGGTGGTGTCATGTATAAATATCGTGGCCCAGTCCATTTAAATTCTTTATCCTCATTTTGCTCTTTGGCTCGAGTCTAGCAATATCGGTATTTTATTTGCTGCTGTGTTTATGTAAGTTTATGAATAAAGATAGATTCTATTTAAAAAAGAAGCTTGAGCTTAAAAATACAGCTATTTAATTTATTCAGAATAAGATAGAGATTTCATGTAAATAATGCATAAAAAATCAGCAGATTAAATTTGAAGGAGATCACATTCTTTGCTGTCTATTTTTAAATCTATAAATTTTTTATCCATTTGAAATTTATCAATATAAGTTACGAATAACTTATTTTGAATATCTAGTAGTATTTAGAAATTTGTAAGCAAATCACCTCATTTCTATAAACATCTGTAGTTTGTGGCCTGAAAAATAGAGTGATTACACCAGGTTAATAAACTGTTTTTAAATTAGAAATTGTGATTTTGACTTCCAACAAGGGATGTATTGTGAAAAAAATATTCACGCTTTTAACGGTTATGGGTTTAAGTACAGCGGTCTGGGCAGATGCGGATTGGGATTATACTCAGCCTGAGCAATGGTCGACTTTGAGCCAGAAATATTCGGCCTGTAATGGTCTGAACCAGTCACCAATTAATATTGAGCGAACAGTGAAAGCAGAACTGGAACCGCTCAAGTTCAGCTATAACACCATGATTCATGCGATCGAAAATAAAGGTCATACCGTTCAGGTGGATTTTGCGCAAGGTGGTGAATTGCAGCTAGATGGCGATACCTTTGTACTGAAGCAGTTTCATTTGCACAGCCCGAGTGAAAACCTGATCAAGGGTAAAAGCTATCCACTGGAAATCCACTTTGTCCATGCCAATGCCAAAGGTGAGCTGGCTGTGGTGGGGATGATGTTCGAGCAGGGTGCAGAAAGCCAGATGCTCAAACGCATGTGGAATCGCCTACCAAAAAAACAGGGTGAAAAAGTGGTTTTGAAAACGCCACAAGCGGTGAACCAGATGTTGCCTAAGAATCTGGATTATTATCGCTTTAGCGGCTCGCTGACCACACCTCCATGTTCGGAAGGAGTACGCTGGCTGATCCTGAAAGATATTCAGCAGGCTTCTGCCAAGCAGATTTCGGAATTTGCCAAACTGATGGGACACCCAAATAACCGTCCGGTGCAGTCATTGAATGGCCGTGTAGTGCTGGAATAATCAATATGAGAGCGAAAAAGCAGACTTTGATCTGCTTTTTTTAATTCTGATACAAATTTCGAAAGGGCACACTGAAAAGGACTTTGTGACGAAAGCTGAAAGATTTAAGATAGATATTATTTCTTCTTTGACCTTCTCCTGCCATGCTCTTTGACTTAAAAACCATGATTCAGCCATTCACAGCGCTTTCGCCACAGCAGAAGAAGCTGGATCATCTGATTGATAAAATCGAGCAACAGAAACAGGAATTACAACAATGGCAACAGGCTGAAGAAGAGCTGCAGCAATATACCCATAAAACCTTCATGCCGGTCTATCATGAATTGCATGGTGTACTGTTCAAGCAGCTGGAACAGCTCTGGAAGCACCTGCAGGAAACCACATTTTCCAAGGCAGAACTGGTGGTGCTGGATGAAAAGATTCAGTACCTTGCAAATTATCTAAAAGACTCTCAGGCGATGTCGGTGCAAAAAAACCATAAAGTGAATGAAATTTTCACTTACTATCAGCAACGTGCCGAACACACCCAATTCAGAAAAAGCCAAAAGAAAATAAATGAACTGGAAACATTCTTTAAAAATGAGAATCTCTCAGATCTTGCAGATGCAGAAGTATTTGAAGAATGGGAATCAGATCATTTTCAGCAGGCACGTGAGCAAGCCAGATTAAAACGCCAGCAGGAAAAACAGGAACAGGCAACAGCAATGGCAGAGCAGTCATTGAAAACCGTTTATTTAAAAATTGCTGCCATCATTCACCCTGACCGTGAAGTGAATGATGTCAAAAAAATCAAGAAAACTGAATTACTGCAACGTGCCAATGAGGCGTATGCAGAGCAGGATCTGTTTACGTTACTGCAAATGCAACTGCAGATTGAACAAGATCAGGATGTTTCAAAAAAAGGTTTAAGCGCAGAGCAACTCAAGTTTTATCAACTGGCTCTGGATGCACAGAGTCAGAAATTACAAGAGCAGATCGATACATTGATTCATAGATTGGTCTGGTCATCGAAAACCAGAATTGCAGTGAAAAAGGCGAAGGGCAAGGTCCAGATTGCAGACCTGTATAAGCAGATTGATGAAGATACTTTAGCCATTAAACAGCAGATTAAAGTAGAAAAAGAACGGTTGATGTATATCAAAAAGGTAAGTGGCTTAGAGATGTTTTTAAGGCATGGAATGCTTTAAAGTTTTTCTCCCTCTCCCTTTGGGATGAAAAGCACTGCTTCGCAAGGGGGTGAGGGTTAATCATCTAAATCATCATCTTTTCCATTAGTTTTAGCTTCTATATTTTTCTTAAACATTTCTATTAATTCTTTTTCCTCTTCTGAAAGAACAGAATGATCAGCAGAGTCAATTATGTTTGATATGCGTGGAATATCTAAAAAATTTTCTACAGTATCAGCTTTAATTTTTTTTGAAACATTCGATATTGTATAAAAATCATTGGATGATCGAGTCACTTGAATCATCTTGCTGAGTATTTTTAAGACTCCATTTATATCTTGAGTTTGTTTTTCGAACCAAGTGAGTACATCAGAAGAATTCCCCCATTCTTTCCAACGATACATGAGTGAAAGGAATGATGTATTTTTTAATAGACTTTCAGGATTTGAATTAGCGAATTGATTTAATTGATTTATAAAATCATTTTTGAGTTGTTCAAAATCATATTCTTCGAATATTGTTTCATTATTCTTTTCTTTGTTTTGATGTTCTGCGGTTAGAATGTAATCAATAATTGAAAAATTAGAATTTTGATTAATGTAATTCTGTAATATTTTAGCCCGAAATTTTATATCGGGTATATCTTCTAAGGACCAAGAGCATAATCTGAATAAATAAGTTTGGGCTGAAAAACCAAAAAATTTACTAGATTCATGATTAATTTCATCACCAGCATCTAACATTGCGTAAATTTATGAATTAATATTTTCTTGAGGAACTTGTTTACTATATGCTTCAAATTTGGATAGAAAGTCTTCAAGTAAATTTCTGGCATCTAGGGCAAGAATTTTCTCTTTAAGCTGTTCTCTATTAGCAGTTAGTTGCAGGAAATTTATAAAGTCTGACGTAGAAAAATCTTCGCTATCAAAACTAAGTTTGAAATATTTATCAAAGTGGTCTTTATGGCATACTCTGAGTTGAGTAAACCATTCTTGATATGAACTATGATCATGATAATAGTTACTTATGATCCACTGAGTAGTAGGAAAGAGGGTTTTCAAAATACCTTCGACAGATTCTCTATTGTTCTCAGATGCGCTCTTGAAAATATCTTCAATTATTCGTGAATACTTTACTTTATCTGTTTGATTGTTACTTGAGACAGAACGTAAAGTGGTAAAAGCTTCTTTAGAGTTGGAGAGTTTGCTATAAACATTCGGCTCAAACACTCTTAAGCATTCAATGGCTATCAAATCTATTGGATCTGCTTCGAAAATATCATTATTTTTAAAAAGATTGAAGTTAAAGCATAGAGTCGAGTTGAATCTATAGACATTTCTTAAATTATTGAAATAGTTTTTTAAACCGTTATGATAAATTTCCACCCATCTTTTTTGATCAAATTTTTTGTCTGCATCAGTATGACTATTTATCACATCTTCTAGTAGATTAACTAGAACTTCATGGACTTGTTTTAATTGAATTTGTGGAATTGTAAAAGGTATTTGAATAATTTTTTCTAGATAGTTCTCGCCAGATTGCGTAGTATCAGTGAGCTTTTTTTCAACTATATCTTTCTGAAATAAAAGTAAAAATATTACATTAGGAAAATCAGTATTTGCTTTAATTAATTGAAAGATCATTCGCAACTCTACAGTTGTTAAGCGATCAATATCATCCATAACGATCAAAAGAGGAGTTGTCCTACTCTTCAAAGCGGTAATTAATTCCTCACGAATTTCTGCTAAGGTTTTTTCATTCAGTTTAGCCTTTTGACTAGAATTTTCTGACATTTTACCTAGTATGTCACTTCCTTTCTCAGTAACTGACATAAGGATAGGAATGAGTGATGTTAAGGTCGTAATGAGTAACACTAATTGTGTATTATCAGTAAAATAGCTACTTACTAGTCCTGTACCTAAAATTGCAGTAGTTAATAAAGGAACGAAAAGATTAGCACTTTTAAAAATCGTGTGAGCTGTAGAAAGGTGATTACCATACTTAGCAAATATATTTGCCAAATTTTGATCTTCTTTAGATGAGTCTTTCCTTCCAATAGATTTTGATATTTCATCAAAAAAAGCTTGAACAATCTTATCCTGAGCTGACCATTCCCAAGGTGAAAACTCTATAATTGTGGGTGAGTTATCTTGCTTTTTTGAATAAGACAATGCCATATTTTTAATTGATGATTTTCCTGAGCCCCAATCTCCATGCAACGCAATAACTAGACTTTCATCACCTTTCCATTGAGAAATAGCATCACTTAAGTTTTTTGCAAAATCAGCTCGACCTAATAAGTCTTGTTCTAAATTTCTAATTGGTCTATCAGCAGAAAATGCGTATTTATCTATATTTGTCATGTTGGGGTATTTATAAAGTTTTAATCAAATAATTCTATCAAATATCATTATGATTTTAAAAAAAAATCCCCTCACTAAGAGGGGATCTTTTTGAATCAAACTACAGCATTAAAGCGCTGCAATTTGCTCCATATTCGCTTTAATCGTCGCTAACTGATCCGCAAACTCAGCAAGTTTTGCTTTTTCGCCTTCAACCACAGCAGCAGGTGCTTTCGCCACAAAACCTTCATTAGCAAGTTTAGTTGCAATTTGGTCATGCTGTTTTTGAACCTTGTCTAAGTCTTTTTGTAGACGACCCAATTCCGCTTTAGGGTCAATTAAACCCTTCATTGGAACGAACACAGATACGTGACCGACTACAGAAGAAGAAGACAATGGTGGTTGTTCGCCATCCGCCAAGAAGGTGATGCTTTCAACTTTTGCCAATGCTTTAAACAACGGCTCAATACGAGAAATTTGGGCAGTTTCAGCTTCAGTGGTGTTCTGTAAAAGTACAGGCAATAAACGCGCATTGCCTAGACCCATCTCACCACGGATGTTACGTACCGCACCAATCAAACCTTGCAGCCATTGCATATCTGCTTCAGCTTGGTCATTAATCAATGCTTGGTCAGCAACCGGGTACGGCGCCAACATAATGGTTTCGCCAGTAATACCGAGTTTAGGCGCAAGCGTTTGCCAGATTTCTTCAGTCAGGTAAGGCATCAACGGATGCGCCAAACGTAAAGACGCTTCCATCACAGAAAGAAGAACACGACGTACTTCAGCTTTACGCTCTTCCGATACATTTTCATCATTCAGAACCGGTTTGGTTAACTCAACATACCAGTCACAGTATTCATTCCAGATGAACTCGTAAATCGCTTGCGCAGCCAGATCTAAACGGTAGGTTGCAAATGCTGTTTGCACCGCTTGTTCCGCTTTTTGCAGACGGCTTACGATCCATTGTTCAGGCAATTCCCAAAGGTCTTGACGTGCTTCTGAACCAATCGTTTGACCTTCGACATTCATCATCACGAAACGCGTTGCGTTCCAGATCTTGTTGGCAAAGTTACGGTAACCTTCAACACGTTTCATGTCGAACTTGATGTCACGACCAGTGTTTGCAAGCGCACAGAAGGTGAAACGAACTGCATCGGTACCGTAAGACTGAATCCCTTCAGGGAATTCTTTACGCGTTGATTTTTCAATCTTCGCTGCCTGTTTCGGGTTCATCAAACCTGTAGTACGTTTTTGTACTAATGTTTCAAGATCCACACCGTCAATCAAGTCTAATGGGTCAAGTACGTTACCCTTAGATTTAGACATTTTCTGACCTTCGCCATCACGGACCAAACCGTGTACATACACAGTCTTGAACGGCACTTGTGGCGTACCATCTTCATTCTTCATGAAGTGCATGGTCAGCATGATCATACGTGCTACCCAGAAGAAGATGATGTCAAAACCTGTCACCAGTACATCTGTTGGGTGGAATGTATTTAAGAAGTAGTTTTCTTTGTCTTTTGCTTCATCGCCAGTCCAACCTAAAGTTGAGAATGTCCAAAGACCTGAAGAGAACCATGTATCGAGTACATCTTCGTCTTGGTTCAACTCAATATCGGCAGGGATGTTGTTTTTCGCACGCACTTCAGCTTCGTCACGACCTACATATACATTGCCTTCCGCATCGTACCAAGCAGGAATACGGTGACCCCACCACAATTGACGAGAGATACACCAGTCTTGAATGTTGTTCATCCATGCCATGTACATGTTGCTGTACTGTTCAGGTACGAACTTGATGTCGCCATCTTTCACAGCTTTAATTGCAGGTTCAGCAAGTGGTGCAATCTTCACATACCATTGGTCAGTCAGTAATGGCTCAACGATCACGCCTGAACGGTCACCGCGAGGTGGTTTCAGCGTATATGGTTGGATCTGGTCTAACCAGCCTTCAGCTTCAGCCTGTTCAACTATTTTTTTACGTGCTTCAAAACGCTCTAAACCAATGTAGTCTGCAGGTGCAGGAATGGTTTTAGAAATTTGTTCGCCCGCTTTTGCGATGTATTCAAACTCAGCCAGTACTTCAGCATTTTTGTTGAAGATATTGATGATAGGCAATTCACAGCGTTTACCTACTTCATAGTCATTGAAGTCGTGAGCCGGGGTGATTTTTACACAGCCAGTACCGAATTCTTTGTCTACATATTCGTCTTTAACGATTGGAACCGCACGACCAGTGATTGGCAGGATAATATTTTTACCCACCAAATCTGCATAGCGTTCATCATCAAGCGCAACGGCAACAGCTGTATCACCCAACAATGTTTCAGGACGCGTCGTTGCCACAACGATATAATCTTTACCATCGTGCGTGCGAAGTGATTTGTCTTCAAAGAAGTATTTGAAGTGCCAGAGTGAACCTGCTTCTTCTTTATCAGACTCAACTTCTAAGTCAGAAAGGGCAGTTTGCAGTTTAGGATCCCAGTTCACCAGGCGCTTACCGCGGTAGATCAGGCCTTCTTCATGCAGTTTTACAAACACTTCTTTTACCGCGTTTGATAAACCATCATCCATGGTGAAGCGTTCACGAGACCAGTCTACAGAAGAACCCAAACGACGAATTTGACGGGTGATGTTACCGCCAGATTGTTCTTTCCATTCCCAAACTTTTTCGATGAATTTTTCACGACCTAGGTCATGACGGCTAACCCCTTGCGCACCCAACTGACGCTCTACAACCATTTGCGTTGCAATACCTGCGTGGTCAGTACCCGGTTGCCATAAGGTATTTTTACCAGACATACGGTTAAAACGGGTTAAGGCATCCATGATGGCATTGTTAAAACCATGACCCATGTGCAGGCTACCAGTGACATTTGGTGGCGGAATCATGATACAGAAAGATTCGCCTTTTTCAGACGGCTTAAAGTAGCCACGCTCTTCCCAAGTTTGGTACCATTTTTTCTCGATCTCGGTCGGATCGTAGGTTGTCGCGATATTTTGCGCTGAGTCAGTCATAGTCTAAACAGATCAAAAGTGAATGAAAAATTGGCTCTATTGTAGCAAAAAAAATAGTGCATGCGGCAGCTTAACCAAATGCAAACTTTAGCCAATTGGCATGTATAGCAACTCATCGTATGATAGAACGATAAAAAAACGCGACTCATCGCAGCATATCAAAAAGGATAATAAGATGAGCTATAGCATTTCCCTGAAGCTTCAACCTGAAACTCATCAGCGCTTTAAAGACCTTCATTTCCGATTAAATGCGGGCGAGCAAAACAGTCTGGCCAGACCCTTAGGTGAAAATCTGGCCGATATGGCCTGTGAAATTATTGACCAGATTTTTGGTCAGGTGGTGCAACTGGCCAACTCACCGGACAGTGAGTCTGAAAAAGTGATTCAGCAGATTATTCATACAACGCGTAAATATATGCCCTGGTCGGTTTCCTTATTTGGCAATGAACGGCTCATGCCAATGGTGAATTACCTGCATCAAATGACTTATGAACAGGCCGGTGATGCTTTTATGCGTTATCCGGTGGAAAAGATGCTGGTGATGGAACTGCTCGGCTGTGTTGACCAGATGAAAAATGGTAATCACCAGTATGTATCACCCGCTTTAAAAGCTTTTACTCAGGTGGTCGATCAAGGGGTGACGCATTTAATCCGTGAACCGAAAAAAATGTTGAAATTTAATGTGGTGGTCGATAAAACCTTGAATGGGGTGATTCATTTAACCACCCAGTTAGGCTATAAACGTTTTGACAAGCTCGGTAGCATCTATGATGCCGATACCATGAGTTATTATTTTGAGCATTTGCTGGCATTTCTGGAAGATGAAATGCCGCACCATATTCATTAAAACAAGGGAAATAGGATTTCATGGCGAAAGTTGAAGACTTAAATGGAAAAGTGGTCTGGATTACCGGCGCATCTTCAGGAATTGGCAAGGCGATCGCACAGCAATGTGCTGCACTCGGAGCACAGGTGGTACTGACTGCACGCCGGCATGAAGAACTGGAAAATGTTCGCCAAAGTCTCACCAATCCGGGTCAGCATATTTCAGTCATTGCCGATATCACGGATGAAAGCCAGGTTCGTCATGCCTATGAACAGGTTTTGCAACAAAAAGGCCGGATTGACTGGCTGATTAACAATGCCGGACTTAGCCAGCGTGCCCTGATTGCAGATACCACCATGCAGACTGAACGAGCCATTATGGAAGTCGATTACTTTTCTCAGGTGTTTCTTACCAAAATGGTATTGCCAACCTTTCTGGCACAAAAATCAGGTCGTATCGTCTTTATTTCCAGTGTGGCAGGTTTGCTCGGCACCCAGTATCGCGCATCCTATTCCGCAGCCAAAGCAGCGATTCATATGTGGGCTAACAGCTTGCGTGCGGAAGTTGCTGATCAGGGTGTTCAGGTCTCGGTGATTTTTCCGGGCTTTGTTCAAACCAATGTCTCATTTAATGCTTTAAATGGGGAAGGCAAGCCACAAGCCAAGCAGGATGAAGCGATTGAAAATGGGTTGTCGGCAGAAGATTTTGCCCGTCAAAGCGTACAAGCCTTGCAGTGCGGCGAAGAATATATTGTGATTGGCGGCAAGAAAGAAAAACTCGGTGTGCTGGTTTCGCGTATTTCACCCAAGGTGCTATACAAAATGATTCGTAAAACCAACGTTAAATAAATCATCCAGAGTAAAAAAGGGCAGTAGCGCCCTTTTTTATGTCTCTTAAAACATCAACAAAAATAACAATACTTAAAAATGCAATTCATTTCTGGAGAATTGCCCATAAAGGGAATGCAGCCGATAACATGGATATGCAGAAAATTACCTTTTCACTCTGGTACTTAAGCCAAAAGCCGGTATGTTAATTAAAAATAACAGCCAACTGGAATAAGCTCATTCGATGAAAACCCCGGTGCCCGATTATCTCCAGCATGTATTAACGGTCTGTCATGATAATGATCAGGACGCTTTGGCTGACTATATCCCTGAACTGGCAGCGGTAGATCCAAACAAGTTCGCTTTGGCGCTGACTACGGTGGATGGCACGATCTATTCTACGGGAGATGATGCAACCGAATTTACCATGCAGTCAATGTCCAAACCTTTTGCCTATGCCTTGGCATTGCAGCATTTGGGAATTCCAGCAGTACTGGAAAAGGTCGGCGTTGAACCTTCAGGAGAGGCTTTTAATCAGATTTCACTGGATAAAGAAACCAATCTTCCGAAAAATCCAATGATTAACTCGGGTGCGATCACCACGCATTCTTTGATTCCGGTACAAAAAGGCATTTCACGTGCGGAATGCTTGCGCCGTTTTTTAAGTGAGCTGGCAGGCCGTCAACTGGAATTCGACAAGCAGGTATATAAGTCGGAAGTCAAAACTGCATTCCGGAACCTATCGATTGGCTATATGCTGCGTACTGTAGGTGTGCTTGATTCGGATCCTGTGGAAATCGTCAATGGATATATCAAGCAATGTGCGATTAAGGTAACGGTCAAAGATCTGGCAAATATCTGTAGTGTGCTCGCTAATGGTGGTGTTCAGGCCAAAACTGGCAAACAGTTGTTAGAGCGTGATGTAGTGCGCCAAGTGCTCAGCGTGATGATGACCTGTGGCATGTATGATGCGGCGGGTGACTGGCTGACTACGGTGGGCATTCCTGCCAAAAGTGGTGTGTCGGGTGGAATTATCGGGGTATTGCCTGGGCAGGTGGGAATTGTGGTTTTTTCTCCTAAAATTGATGAGCATGGGCATAGTGTACGTGGGGTAGATATTTTTGAGCGTTTGTCGCGTGACATGGGCTTGCATCTGATGGAAGGGACGCCATCGGCACAGACCATTTTGCAAAGTCGTTATACAGCAGGTAAGAACAATGACATTATCGTGTATGAGCTGCGCGGTGTATTGCAATTTACCGAATCGGAAATGTTGCTGCGGATCTTGCAGGATGAGCCAGATGCTAAAACACGTATAGTCATAGACCTGACCAATTTGACTCTGATTCATGATGTGGGTGCACGCATGTTATTTGAAGGCGTTAAACGTTTACAAGCAGCTGGACACAAAGTGGTAGTCATTGATTCTGAAGGCGTATTGAGTGAAGAACAGGTAAAAGGCAATAAGCGGGTAGTAGTGACAGAAGAACTAGAGCGCTATTTGGACAAGTTTCATTAAGCCACATCCATAGGAATGAGTATGCCTTTCATTATTTGTGCTTTTAAACTTACTCAGTAGAGGAAATGAAATATAAAAAAGCCCCGAACAGTGTCGAGGCTCTTTTCAAATCTTGAAAAGTTTATTTAATATGCTCGGCAATGTCCGTAAAGATCACGCCTAAGCCGTGTGCGCCTGCGTCCGGATAGCTTAAGCTACGATCACCGACTGTACCAGCACGGCCCATACGCGCCACGATCTCTTTGGTGGATTCTGCACCTTTTACTGCGGCCTCTGCACCTAAGACAAAGTTTTCTTTAAACCTCTTGTCGGTATTGGCTGACCAAGAGTCTGCGCAAGGAACCAAAGCATCAATCAGGGTTTTGTCACCGACCACAGCACCACGACCAAATGAACGCTCACCTGTCACTTGAATACCTTTCACTGCTGCTTGCAGCATCTCGGCAAAATCTGCCACAGTTAATGTGGTTTTGCCTTGAATGGCTTTGCTCGCTGCACGAAACGCTGAACCCCAGATTGGACCTGATGCACCACCACAATGCTCCATGATAATCATGGAACTGTTCAGCAAAAATTCATCCATGTACTGCGCTTGAATCAGGCCTTGCCATTCGCGTTTCAGTTGTTTAAAGCCTTTGGCTACACTCATACCAAAATCACCGTCGCCTGCATGGGCATCCAGCTCACAGAATGGCACTTCATTTTTGATAATGCAGGCCGCCATCACATCGACCACATAACGCATGTTTTCAATCGTGAATTGCTCGTTCTGAATTTCAGCATGTTCTGCTGCGGTTTCGACTTGAATATTAGCATGACTTTCTGCTGCTACGTCTTGTGCTGCAAATTCAAATGGTAGTGCAGGTGAGCCATCCAGCTTAAAGGCAGGGGTATTGGCTTCCGCATCCAGATAGGTTTTCAGTTCATCATCCACAGCAAGCAATGAAACCGAAGCCCCATTCATGTCGATACTGGTCATGTAGTTGCCAACGAATGTGCGGTAAATCTTGATACCTTTACGGGCCAGATGTTCGCATACATCATTGTTAAACACATACAGTTCTTGCATTGGCGTTGAACCAAAGCCATTCACCAACACCGCAACTTCTTGCATGTCAGGACGGTCAAGGAATAAGTCATCGATAATACGTTGTGCCAGCTCTTTGGATGGCAGGATTTTTTCACGACGGATACCCGGTTCGCCGTGGATGCCGACGCCGTATTCCATTTCATCATTCGCCAAGGTGAAGGTGGGTGTGCCTTTGGCAGGAACGGTACATGAGGTATAGGCGAAACCAAGACTAATCACGTTATCTGCTGCTTTTTGAGCCACGGCTTTGACTTCCGCAAGCTCTAAACCTTTTGATGCTGCTGCACCTGCAATTTTATGTACAAATACAGTACCCGCCACGCCACGACGACCAACCGTATAGAGGCTATCTTTAACGGCAATATCATCCGCCACTTTGACATAATCGACTTTAATGCCATCTTCTGCTGCCAAAGCTGCACCATTCTGGAAATTCATCATATCGCCAGAATAGTTTTTGATGATCATCAGTACACCTTTGTCTGTCGCGACATGTTGCAGGGCTTTGTAGACCTGAATTTGAGAAGGTGATGCAAATACATCACCACACACGGCCGCGTCTAACATGCCAGTACCCACAAAGCCTGCATGTGCAGGTTCGTGACCACTGCCACCGCCACTGATCAGTGCCACGTTGTTGTGTTTCTCTTTACGTGAAATGATTTTATGGGATTCGGTAAATTGTAGTTCAGGATGGGCAAGGACAAAGCCTTTGCACATTTCGACAACCAAGTTTTCAGGGTTGTTGATGAGTTTTTTCATGGAGGAAGGCCTTCACGTATTCTGGGAGATGTGTAAAGTCTTATTATTATGGAAATGTTTGAAATTTGCAGACTGAAAAGTGTAAAAACAGATGATTTTGGGGTGAGCGGTTAGAAAAGGGGCAGTTTCAGATTTTTTATTGGTTGTTAAATTTTACCTCTCCCTAACCCTCTCCTAAAAGGAGAGGGAATGTCTATTCATAAATTTATGTCAGCATTTAAATAGTAATGAATGCTCCCTCTCCCATTGGGAGAGGGTCGGGGTGAGGGATTTTGTAAAGTAAATATGAGGTTTGCAGTTCTATCGGCAAAAGCCAATTTTAAATTACATCGTGAATTTTTACTGTCCTGCTGTGAATTTGGTGATTGAGTGCGATGGCAGTCAACACTTTACAAATGAAGGCTTAGAAGCGGATCGGGTCCGAGATGAAGCCTTGGCTCAACTCGGATTGAAAGTGCTTAGGTTTGATAACGGGCAGGTGATCGAACAGTTGGATAATGTGGTAGAAGTGATTTATCGATTTATTCAACAAGAATCTCCCTAAATCCCTCTTTGAGAAAGAGGGACTTCATGCGAATTTTATGATGGTTTTGGATTCGTGCTGTTCCTCCCTTTTCAAAAGGGAGGTTAGGAGGGATTATATTTGCCCTTCATACATTTTTTTAGCTTCAATTACTTTGTCTAATTTTCTATGAATTAAAGATACTGTTGATAATATATCTAAGGCATCTTGTTCATCTATACTCCATGTAATTTTGGGAGCATGGGCTGTAGTATTTCTAAATGTTCCAAATATGCCTTTGAGTAAATGCATAAAACCATTCTGTTCACTCTGATAGCTCGGTGTGGTTAAATTATTTAAGGCTAAATAAGGCACTTTATTTTTATACGAAAAAGCTTGATCAACTAATTCAGCTCCATCAGAAGTTAGATTCGTTTTAAGTCTGATTTTCTCAGCAATACTTTTAGTAGCTTCAAATACTGCATGAAAATAGTTATCTACAAGTAATTCTGCTTTGCAGAAAGTAAGTACATCAGGATGAATTTTTCTATCTAATAATGATTTTCTTAAATTTTGTGCTCGTGCTTCAGCCTCACTGAAAGTTTGAACTTTTTCAGCGTACTTGATTTCCCCACTTTCTGTTAATTCAAAACCTTCGAAAGATAAAGCAAAATTTAAATCATTTTTTATGTATTCAAACCACTCTTTCCTATTTATGTGTCTTGATGGGCGCATAACGTGCTTTATAAAAGCTAAAATATGATTTGAGCAACGGTCATTGTGTTGTTTGCTATTTAAAGCTTCGTATAGACGTTTCCATTTGGTGATATTCGGTTGAAGGTCAGGGATATGACATTCTGCTAGATATTTGCCTATCTCAGTTCCAGAAAGTCCATCATTCGTTTCACCGAGAATTTTACATATTGACTCTAAACTTCCTGAATCTAGAATTTTTATGATAGCCATTATTTAATGTTCAATTTTTAGTATTTATTCATTTTAAGTAATTGTTTTATTTATATCAATTAATCCCTCCCAATCTCCCTTTAAAAAGGGAGGAGTTGTCACGTAAATAATTTGATACGTGGAAGTCCCTCTTTAACCTAGCGACATATATGGCTCAGGATTTAGGGGGATTAAAAGATTAAAAACAAAAATCCCCTCGATTGAGGGGGATTTTTTATTCGATACGAATGGATTCTTCCCCCTTTATCAAAGGTGAGAAGCATCGCTTCGCAAGGAGGGGGATTACACCACAGAATCATCCAAATTCGGTGCTAACCAACGTTTCGCTTCATCTAACGTCCAACCTTTACGCTTCGCATAATCTTCCAACTGGTCGCCAGAGATTTTACCCACGTTAAAGTATTCAGTTTCAGGGTTTGCATAATAGAAACCGCTCACTGATGAAGGTGGCCACATCGCAAAGCTCGTCGTCAAGTACGTACCAATCTTGTCGGTTGTACCTAACCAATCAAAGAGTGGTGCTTTTTCAGAATGCTCAGGACAAGCAGGGTAGCCCGGTGCAGGACGAATACCGACATACTTCTCTTTGATCAATTCTTCATTTGAAAGCTGCTCATCTGCTTGGTAGCCCCAGAACTCTTTACGAATACGCTCATGTAAGTGCTCCGCAAATGCTTCTGCAAAACGGTCACCCAAGGCTTGAACCATAATTGCGTTATAGTCATCGCCTTTGGCTTTGTATTCTTGAGATAACTCTTCCGCACCGAAGATTGACACGGCAAAGCCACCCAAGTAATCCTGAGCTACATCTTTTGGCGCAATAAAGTCAGCCAGAGAGTAGTTTGCTTTGCCAGTGACTTTGTCAGACTGCTGACGTAAGTGTTCGAAGCTGTGCGTTATATTGCCTGATTCATCAGCAACGGCAACTGTATCTGCTGCTACACGGTTTGCAGGATAAATACTAAACGTCGCACGCGCATCGAAACGTTTATTCTCGATGATGTCTTTCAGCATTGCTTGCGCTTGTTCATACAAGTCACGCGCTGCTTCACCAACAACTTCATCTTCAAGGATTTTCGGGAATTTACCCGCCAAGCTCCATGAAATAAAGAACGGCGTCCAGTCAAAATATTCCACCAAAGCTTCAAGCGGATAATTTGTGAAAGTTTCTGAACCGATGAAGTTCGGCTTAACCGGTGCATTCTTGTCGAAGTCGATCTTGAAGCCGTTTTCAACCGATTCTTGATAAGACAATTTAGCCGCTTTCGGTTGCTTGTTCGCAAGACGGGTACGGATTTTTTCATAATCCGCTGCATAGTCAGCCAAAAGCTTAGGTTTCATCTCAGGAGAGAGCAACTGCGTGGCTACACCCACGGCACGCGAAGCATCCGCGGTATAAAGCACGCCATCATTATGATATTGCGGTGAGATTTTCACTGCGGTATGCGCTTTAGAAGTCGTTGCACCACCAATCATCAGTGGAATGTTAAAGCCTTTACGTTGCATTTCTTTGGCAACAAAGACCATTTCATCCAATGACGGCGTGATCAGACCAGACAAACCGATGATATCAACTTTTTCATCAATCGCAGTTTGCAGAATCTTCTCGCAAGGTACCATCACGCCAAGGTCAACGATGTCATAACCGTTACAGCCCAATACTACGCCAACGATGTTCTTACCGATGTCGTGTACATCGCCTTTCACCGTAGCCAGCAGGATTTTACCTTTGGCCTCAGCTTGAGTTTTCTCGGCTTCAATGAACGGGTTCAACCAAGCAACAGCCTGTTTCATTACACGTGCAGATTTCACCACTTGCGGCAAGAACATTTTACCGGCACCGAACAAGTCACCGACCACGTTCATACCGGCCATCAATGGACCTTCAATCACATCCAGTGGGCGTGTAGAGTTTAAACGCGCTTCTTCGGTATCCTGGTCAATATAAGTCGTGATGCCTTTTACCAATGCATATTCAAGACGTTTCTCAACAGACTCATTACGCCATTCCAGGTTTTCTTCGGCTTTTTGCGTACCACTTTGACCACGGTATTTTTCAGCAACAGCAAGCAGTTTTTCTGTCGCTTCCTGACCACTTTCACCTTGGTTCTGGTTTAAAACAACATCTTCAACGGCTTCTTTCAGTTCTTTATCGATGTCATCGTAAATCGCCATCTGACCGGCATTTACAATACCCATAGTCATGCCTTGCTGAATGGCATGGTACAGGAACACTGAGTGAATCGCTTCACGTACCGGTTCGTTACCACGGAACGAGAATGATACGTTCGACACACCACCAGAAATCATCGCATTTGGCAGGTTCTGTTTAATCCAGCCAGTCGCTTCAATAAAGTCCACGCCATAGTTGTTGTGTTCTTCAATACCGGTCGCAATCGCAAAGACGTTCGGGTCAAAGATAATATCTTCAGACGGGAAGCCCACTTCATTCACGAGAACATCATATGAACGCTTACAGATTTCTTTTTTGCGCGCAGCTGTATCGGCCTGACCATCTTCATCAAATGCCATCACGATAACCGCAGCACCATATTGACGGCAGAGGCGGGCACGTTCGACAAACTCGTCATGACCTTCTTTCAGGGAAATCGAGTTCACCACAGCTTTACCTTGCACACATTTCAGGCCCGCTTCGATAATCTCCCATTTAGAAGAATCCAGCATGATTGGCACGCGTGAAATATCCGGCTCAGAAGCAATCAGATTCAGGAAATGCACCATCGCACCTTGCGAATCGAGCATGCCTTCATCCATGTTGATGTCGATGACCTGCGCACCAGCTTCAACCTGTTGACGGGCAACATCAAGCGCTTCGGCGAAGTTTTCTTCACGAATCAGACGCAGGAATTTTTTCGAACCGGTGACGTTGGTACGTTCACCGACGTTCACGAACAGTGAATCTTTGGTGATGTTAAATGGCTCTAAACCACTTAAACGACACGCAGGCTCAATTTCAGGAATTTGACGAGGGGTAATGCCTGCAACAGCATTTGCAATCGCACGTATATGATCCGGCGTAGTACCACAGCAACCACCGGTAATATTAATTAAGCCGCTTTCTGCAAATTCTTTAATAAATGCTGCGGTTTCTTCCGGCGTTTCATCATAACCACCGAAGGCATTTGGCAAACCAGCGTTTGGATGCGCTGAAACAAAGGTATCAGCAACGTCAGACACGGTTTTCACGTGTGGACGCATCGCATCTGCACCTAGGGCACAGTTAAAGCCGATAGATAACGGCTCTGCATGACGCATTGAGTTCCAGAAGGCTTCAGCGGTTTGACCAGTCAATGTACGACCTGATGCATCCGTGATCGTACCTGAAATCATGATTGGCAGTTCATAGCCCAATTCTTTAAAGACTTTTTTCACCGCAAAGATCGCGGCCTTGGCATTCAAGGTATCGAACACAGTTTCGATCAGGATGATATCTGCACCACCTTCAATCAATGCTTTGGTTGATTCGATATAGTCAACTTTTAAAGCATCAAAGGTGATGTTACGGAACGCCGGGTCATTCACGTTTGGAGAAATAGATGTTGTGCGTGATGTTGGTCCGATCACACCGGCTACAAAACGCGGTTTTTCAGGCGTTGAATATTTGGCACAGGCTTCTTTGGCCAGACGCGCTGCTTCACGGTTAATTTCAGGAACCAGATCTTCCATGTGGTAATCCGACATTGAAACGCGGGTACCGTTAAAGGTGTTGGTTTCAATAATGTCGGCGCCAGCTTCCAAGTAAGCTTCATGAATGCCTTGAATGATCTGTGGCTGAGTCAGTACCAGCAAATCATTATTACCTTTGAGATCATAGGCCCAGTCAGCAAAACGCTCACCACGATAATCGGCTTCTTCCAGTTTATGGCGCTGGATCATGGTACCCATCGCACCATCGATAATTAAAATTCTTTTGGCAAGAAGTTCTTTTAAAGTGGTAAGTGTAGACATTCAAACTTTCTCAGCAGAAATCAAAAAAAACGATGCTAATCTTAGCAGATTAGTTGGCTGATTTCTGCTGGCATTGCTCAGAATGATGGATAAGCATGATATGAAAATTTGATAAGTCATCTAGATAAACAACAAGTTTTAAAATCCGGATCAGAAAATATTGCAATTTCGAATCTGATTCGATGTCTTTGAGGCAGTAAACAAAATCAAAAAATTAAGCTGATGCTTTCATTCATGAAATTGTCATATTGATGGCTTATGCTGTGTAACTGAAACTTTTACTCAGCTTGATGACAAGCAGGGTGTGAATCGTTTTAGTAGCAAATTATGTGCGGTTTTTAAGCTTAAATAAGCTGGAATCTTATCTTAAGTAAATGATTTATAAAATCAAAATCTAGTGTTTTAGTCGGAATTAAACAGGACGAATAGCAGCAAGAAAATCCAAATAATTGCTTCATATGACAGCAGTTTGTCATATAATTGTCACAATTTAACTGAACAATATGGGGATTCTTGAATCCTCTATTCCTGCTTGCATGAATCCTAATCAAACTCCCGTAGATTCAGCACACGGGTCGGCTTCCCAAAAGTCGACCAATGTTCATGTGCCAACACCGAAATTTTTTATGCCGGTGTTCCTGACTCTTATTATCACTACGCTGATTTATATCGGCTTCCAGTTGTCTGCAGATTTAGCGCATGTACCGGCCTTGGGCTTGTATTCAGTTATTTTGTTAGCGACGGCACTTTTTATTGCGTTGAGCTTTGAGTTCGTCAATGGCTTCCACGATACCGCCAATGCAGTTGCCACGGTCATTTATACCAATGCACTTTCAGCTCCTGTCGCAGTGATGTGGGCCGGCTTCTGTAACTTCCTTGGGGTTATGGTCGCCAGTGGTGCGGTCGCTTACGGTATTATTGCGTTATTGCCGGTCGAGCTGATCATGAATGTTGGCTCCGGAGCAGGCTTTGCCATGGTCTTTGCCATGCTGATCGCGGCTATTCTCTGGAATCTGGGAACCTGGTTCCTCGGTATTCCGGCATCCAGTTCACATACCCTGATCGGTTCGATTCTGGGTGTGGGCATCATGAACTATATTCTGAATGCCGGTACTGGCGCTTCAGGGATAGACATGGAGCAGGTAATGAAAGTCGGTAAGGCGCTGTTATTCTCGCCTTTAATCGGTTTTGCATTTGCTGCGATTGTGTTCCTGCTGGTGAAAAAAATCTTCAAGCGTCAACTGGAACTGTTCCAGCCACCTGAAGGTAACAAGCCACCACCACCATTGATTCGTGCCATGCTGATCTTTACCTGTACTGGGGTGAGCTTTGCCCATGGTTCAAATGACGGTCAAAAAGGTATGGGCCTGATCATGCTGATCCTGATCGGCTGTGTGCCTTTGGCGTACTCGCTGAACAAGAATCTGGATGCACAACATATTCAGTCTTTTGGTCAGTTATCTGCACAAACAGCGGATGTGATCTATCCAAATCATCAGGATATTCCGGATGAGCAAGCTCGTGATGTCATCACCAAGTACATTCAGACCAAGGAAATTACCCCTGAAGTCGTGCCTGCCTTGGCAAGCTTGACGGATCATCTGGGTGAAAAAGTTGGTAGCTATACCAGTATTAAGGATGTTCCTGAAGCTCAAGTTTCTGAATTCCGTAATGACATGTATCTGAGCACTACAGCATTTAAACGTCTGGATAAAGCAGAAGCTTTACCGGCAATGAGTGCTGCGCAGGAAAAAACAGTGGATGAATACCGTGACAATCTGGATTCATTCCTGCAATACATTCCGACCTGGGTGAAGGTGGCAACAGCCTTGGCACTTGGTCTGGGTACGATGGTCGGCTGGAAGCGTATTGTCGTGACGGTTGGTGAGCGTATTGGTAAACAGCATATGACTTATGGTCAGGGTATGTCTGCCGAGCTTGTTGCGATGTCGACCATTGCTGCAGCAGATGGTTTCGGTATGCCGGTATCAACCACCCATGTATTGAACTCTGCAGTAGCAGGTACCATGGTGGCGAACAAGTCCGGCTTGAACTTCCAAATGGTGAAAACCATTCTGTCTGCCTGGATCTTTACTTTACCAGCAACGATCTGTCTTTCAGGTGGTTTGTACTGGGTACTGTTAAAAGTGTTCTAAAAAGATGTGATGTAAAAAAACGCTGCTACGGCAGCGTTTTTTTATTGGATTTTTAAAGTCCTTTCCCTTTGGGAGAGGATTTAGGAGAGAGAAAATGCTTATGTGGGGCTTCTGTCATTTGCAAAAATGACCTCTGCCTAACCCTCACTTGCGCTTCGTTTTAAAAGCGGTGCTTTAAAACTTGCTCAGGAGAGGGAACTACATTAATTATTCAAATAGACAGTTTAAGTTAAATAGTATTCATTTTATTAAAAAACGTTTCTTTAGATGCTTAATACTAATTTGAATCCATTGGGGAAGCTCCCTCTCCCTTTGGGAGAGGGCTGGGGTGAGGGGATAAACATTAAATAAAAGTTTATCTAACGTAGAAGAAGTCTCGAAAGAAGGAAATAAATTACTTCTTTAACTTACTCAACAATCCCTTTGGTAACTTCTCCATCGTAAAACCATACAGCGCAGCAAAAGGCAATGCAGTACGCGCCAGATAAGCAACCCGCCACAAACCACCATGATTCGCACCATGCATCATTAACTCAAGCGGATGGTTAAGTTTTACTTCAGGATTGGCCACTGATTCTGGATTACGCAGATCATGAATCCATAGTGCTGCCATAATTGCATTGGTGGTTTCAGGCGCGAAAGCTTCAACATCAAACAGGCTGGCGCCATTGAACGCAGCTTTTAATAGCGGATTCTTGGTGACTGAATAAGTGGTCGTAGAAGGCGCAATATTGATGCTAACTCGTTGGCCTTGAGCACGCGCTAAGGTAGCACGCCATTGCTGGATACGTTTTGCCAGCGCGTAGTTTGGGCCTTGTTCAACGACCAGGCAGTCACAGATACCATAAGCCTGATCACCAGACTGAATCAGCTCATGGCCATTTTTCTGGAAAAAGTGTTGACGGCTTAAAGTCGAAACACCTTTGGAAATCAGGGTTTGTACCTTAGAGCGTTCCGCATATTTTTCTTTTGAGGCTTCGATCACTTCAGCTGGAACAGCATATACATCGGTCGGCGTACACATGTACATCAGGCTGGTATTGGCTTTGTGCTGGCTGACATGCTGCATAATGGCATCCATTGCCATCGAAACACGGACATGCTTTTCACCATCAAGATAAGCAATTGCAGCCAGATCCAGATCCTGTTCGAATTGTAATAACCATTTGGCAATTTCGGGAATCTGGGTCAGCAAATTTGCGCCCAATTTTTCTTTTAAAGTATCAAGTGAAGTGTCAGCAGGCAGGTCTTCAGTACATGGCGCATACAGTGTGGCATTGCCTTGGCTAATGGTATCGACAATCTTGCCCCAAACCCGGGTGTTCGGCAGATCAATCGCCACAATATTGGCTTTCCATTTCGCCAGCCAGGTCAAAGGGCCGGCTTCAGATGCTGCACCAAACAGCACAGTGGTCCGATCGGAAAGATCAAACCATTCAGGATGCACGACACATTCACGTAGGGCATTGGCATGACTGGTTTCCACGATGCCTTGGCTTTCCCAGCGCTCAATTTGCTCCAATAAGGCGTCACCTTGCAGTTTTTGACCGTGGTAGGGCACATACCATTCTGATGTCGATTTGCTATTACCTGTCAGCTTGACGGTATGCAACTGACCTGCGGGCAGAGTTAAAGCATCTTGCAATACATACTTTTGACCATCACGGTAAAATTCAAAAGTCTGATGAGCCTTTGCCAATCCATCTTCGGCAATTTTCAAGCTGGCTTCAGGGGAACTTAATCCTTGCTCGACCAGCTGCTTAAAATGCACAGTATACTGTTTGCGCCAGTTTTTTCCTGATTGTGCCTGTTGAGAACTGCGTGAATCGACATTGGCTAAGGCGGCTGCGATGATCGCGCGTCCTGCTTTGGAGCTACTCGGTTTTTGTTGCGGAGACTGAAGAGGAAATTGAAGACCGTCTGGTGTAATGGACATGCAAAATATCTCGTAATTGACAGTAATTAATATACAGATGTATACATTATCGCTGCAAAATTCACTCCAAGATTGGCATTAAGTGACATCATCACTTTCTAATATATTACGAGATGTTTCAAACAAATAAGAGAGCAGTAGCTCTCTTATCAATTTTTAGCAGAAATATAAGGCTTAACTCATATGTAGCTTTATTCCCTCAGTATTTAAAAAACCTAATTAAAACGGAACCTGCATCAGTTTATTCAGGAAATGCGGAATCAGGCGTGGTTCCAGAATAATCGTCATGACCACCCCGTAAGCCGCTCCCCATAAATGCGCGCTGTGATTAATATTGCTATTGCCTTTTTTGCCTGACCAGATGCTATAGGCCACATACAGCACAGCAAAAATAATTGCAGGAACCGGAATGAAAAACACAAAGATCAACTTCCAAGGTTCAAACAGAATATAGGCAAACAGTACAGCCGACACTGCACCGGAAGCGCCTAGACTGGCCCAGCGCGCATCATTTTTATGCTTTAGGTAACTTGGCAGAATCGCTGCGATCAGACCACCGAGGTAAAACAGGATAAAACCCAAGTCATACAGATATTGACGATAAAAGCTTTCAATCACGCTGCCAAAAAAGAACAGGGTAATCATATTGAACAAGAGATGCGCTCCATCCGCATGGATAAAGCCATGCGTAATAAAGCGATCATATTGTCCACGTTGCAGTGCCGGTGGCCAGAAAATCAGGCGATTCATCACCGTCTCTTTGGAGAAAGCAATAAATGACACAATACAGGTGATCAGAATAATGGTAACGGTATGATTAAAAGGTAAATCAAGCATATAAATGATTCTAATGGTGCCTATTTGCCAATTATCATGCCATTAAAATTGAGCTAAAGTTGTACTTTTATAATAAATCCGACAATTTTAGTTGATTTTTAAAAATTACCCCGCATCTTCAGTTAAAATGGCCGCTTGAGCTTGAGGAAATTATTGTTATGTCGACTGAGAACAGCAGCACTCCAGTTGTTGGTGAAATTCCCAACTTATTGATTACACCAACAGCACAAGAGTATTTAAAGGATCTACTGGATAAACAGAACACCCCGGGTATTGGTGTGCGTGTTTTTGTAGAGCATCCGGGTACTCCTCGCGCTGAATGTTGCATGGCCTATAGTGCACCTGATGAAGTTGTACCGACAGATTATAAGCAGGAATATCCTGATTTCCCTGCTTTTATCGACTCGCCATCTATTCCGTATTTACTCGATGCCGTGATTGACTACAACAAAGACCGTTTTGGTGGTCAGTTGACATTCCGTGCACCGAATTCCAAAGTACCACGTGTAGGTCCAGATGCATCGGTAGAAGAGCGTATTACCTATGTATTACAGTCTGAAATCAACCCGGGCCTGGCAGGTCATGGTGGTAACTGTGCACTGGTTGAAGTCAAAGAAGACCCTGAAAAAGGTTTAACCGCTGTACTTAAATTTGGTGGTGGTTGCCAGGGCTGTTCAGCGATTGATATCACTTTAAAACAAGGTGTTGAAACCACATTAAAACAACATGTACCAGAGTTAATGCATGTCGTTGATGAAACGGATCATAGTCAGTCTGAAGGTGCGTATATGAAATAAGCTGTTCTATATAACAGTTTATTTATCGCATTTTAAAAAACCTCGAAATTTCGAGGTTTTTTTATATCTGGCTTAAAAACCAGTGAATGTTAATGATAATAATTATCAATATTAATTGCATTCAATTGAAAAGATGTTACACTTCGCAACCGAATAAACATGATCTCTTCATAAATATTGGGGCGTACAAAGTATGAATAAGCCATTCTTAAAAACAACTTTAGCTTTTGCCGTATTCACAGCAATGACTGTTTCAGTACAAGCGCAGGACCAAGTTACTGAAGAAAAAGAAGGCGTAGTGCAATCTGAGACGACCAAGTTACAAACGATTGTGGTGACTGCGAGTGGGCAGGCGGTGGATGTTAAATCTGCCCCAGCTTCAATTAGTGTCATTACTGCCGAAGAAATTCAAAAACAACCCGTTTCAAGTCTGGCAGATATTTTAAAACGTGTACCTGGTGTAACAGGGGGACTTAGTTCAAATGGGGCTGGCTCAAAAATTCAATTACGTGGCATGCCTGAAAATTACACACTTATCTTAATTGATGGAAAACGTGTAGGTTCATCCAGAGATACCAACTATCGTGCAAACTTGGGTCATCAAGATCTAAACTGGGTTAGACCAGAAATGATTGAACGCATTGAGGTCGTACGTGGGCCAATGTCTTCTTTATATGGTTCTGATGCGATGGGTGGCGTGATCAATATCATTACCAAAAAAATCCCTTCAGAATGGGGAGGGTCTTTTACCTTAAATCATACTGTGCCGACTACATCTTCTGATTTGGGCCGAACGATACAATCAGGACTAGTCGGATATGGCCCTTTAACAGATACGCTCGGCATGCGTGCCACAGTCGGGATCACTGAACAGGAAGCAGATCAAGGCTATCAAATTTCTGATCGTAATATTCCTGGAATGGTGGGCAGTAAGGCAACAGGACAATCGGGTAGCCGTGATCAAAATGCGAATTTAAAATTTGATTATACGCCGAATGATATTCATAGCCTGTCTTTAGAACTGGGCTATGGGTTGCAGCAAGATAACCCGTCTACCACATCACAGGTGGTAGATGGCCAAGAACAGGCTGTATTATCTTGGGGTCCGTCAGAGTTAGAACACCGTTCAATTTCCTTGTCACATGATGCCAAGTTGGCTTTTGGTGATTCAAAAATTACTGCTTACTATAATGATTATGATCAAAGTCAGGTGACAGAGACGGGGCCGACCACACAAAAATCCAAGGAAAGCATTGTAGAGGGTAATCTCAATATTCCGTTTCAGTTAGGGGTTGAGCATATCGCTACAGTGGGAGGCCAGTGGAAATCAGAAGAGTTGATCAATACACGTAATATTGGGCTTTCTATTCCAAGTTATGATGGAAATGAATATGGTTCAGAGCTAGAAGGAGATACTTGGGCGCTGTTTATTGAAGATAAAATTATTTTTAATGATCAAGTACATTTAACACTGGGGAACCGTTTTGATCATCACGATAAATTTGGCACACATAATAGTCCCCGTGCTTATCTGGTGCTGCAACCAAATGAAGCCTTGACTGTCAAAGGGGGTGTTGCTCAGGGCTTTAGAGCACCTTCATTAAAAGAGAATACTGCAGGTGCCGCGACTCGTTCAGGGGGGAATGGATGTACATCACTTAAGCCTTTGGGTTATGTATCGGGCGGATGTTATATGGCTGGTAATGCAGACTTGCAGCCTGAAGAAAGTACTAACTATGAAATTGGATTTAATTTTGCTCAAAATGACTTTGATCTCGGTTTAACCTATTTCCACACAGATTTTAAAAATAAAATTGAATATCGTGCTTTAGGCGAAATTAATGGTGTCTGGTGGACACAATATCAAAATGCTGAAAAAGCGCGTGTACGAGGCTTGGAGGCAAGTGTAGCATTACCACTTTTAGATAGTTTGAGCTGGAAAACCAATGCAACCTATTATTTTGAGTCAAAAAATTTAGTGACAGGCAAAAATCTCTCAACGATTCCAGAGTTGTCAGTTTATAGTGCACTCAACTGGACGCCCACTGATCCACTTTCCTTGGAACTTGCAGCGCAATATACTGGTGAGCAATATACAGCAAGTGCTGAAGATACAGTGGTGATGCAAAAGCCACATACCGTATTTAATCTGTCTGCAAATTATGAAGTGAATGATCAAGTCACTGTTCGAGCCGGATTAAATAATTTATTTGATAAAAAACTGTCAAATGCTTCAAATGATTATTATCTGGATCGTCAGCAAGTATTTGCCGGATTAACCTATAATTTCTAATTTAAGCAGATAAAAAAGCCGCTATAAAGCGGCTTTTTTATCTAAATTTTAAGGATTTTTAAAGTATCTTCATGATAATAAAATTGTTCCAGATATTTGCGTGCACGTTCACGTAAATGACCCTGTGAAACCATCTGCTGGATTACCGGACTGAGCAGTTGCTGCAATTCATTCTGAATTAGCGCTTCATCAATATTCAAATCACGTAATAATTGATCAAAAGTATGTTCCTGATTGCGGACATACCAAGTATGAATTCCGTCATGCACTTGCTGCTGTAAATAGTCTGTCTGACGTATGTGATCCCAGATGTCATGACCTAAGCCGACCGTCTGATTCAGGTCCTGCAACTCAATATAATTCTTCAAGACAGATACTGGCATGTCCTTGATTTTATGCCAGAGATTGGCCTGAAAATGATAGAGTTTCTCGTCGTCAAAATGTTGGTTCAGCACATGCTCACTCATCTGGCTAAGCTTCAGAATGTTCTTTTGCAGATAACGTGCAATGGTGCTATCGAGGTTGGTATCGGTGACATTTTCCAGTACCGATTTGCCCATTTTCATAAAGCGGGAAACCCCGGGTACACTTTTGGCAATCATGGAGTTATCCAGATAATCCTGAATGGAATGCTGGATCAATTGGGTAATCATGGCTGAAAATGCCGGATTATTGACTACGGTTTTAATCAGACGCTGCCGATGGCCACTTTTGCTGGCCACATACTGGGCGATCTTGTCTACGGTCAGGACTGGGATCAGATCGGCAATTGTGGTGGAATCATTGGCCGGATGCACCAGGGCAAAACGGATATGTTCGGCAATCTGTTCAATCAGAAAGCTGCTGGCAGCAGTACCCAGAATCTGTTTTTGCAACAGCTGATTGATCAGTTCACAGTTCCACAGCTCTTTTAGAGTTTGTTTACGCAGCCACAAATAAAACGCATGAAACTCGCTTTGAATCGTTTCAGATTGAGAAAATGCCTGATCGAGAAAATCAAGTTGAGCATCGATCAACTGCTCAATCATCGGGTGTTTCTGCATAGCATCTCTGAAACTTAATTTAAAGGAATGAGTTTATCAGCAAGCGGGTTTTTTAGGGTCTGTGTCTTGGCCAGAAAAGGCAAATAATGTTGTGCGACCTGTTTTTCTGCTTCCAGAATCGGCATATGCCCGACATTATTTAGAATCACCGGTTTTTCGGCACGTTTCAGCAGGGCATGTAGTTCTTTGACCACTTCGACATTAATGATCCGATCCTGTCTGCCCCATAAAATCAAGGTTGGCGCTTCGACCGTGCGGGTCAGGCGGGCGAAGGTTTCCGGTGTATAAATCCGGTTTAGCATCACCACCTGATCAATTGATTTACTGGTTTGTTCAGCGCGTGAAATCAGCAGTTTTTCCTGTGCATGTCGCAACTGATAAGGAATCACTGGCGGGTTCTGCATCAGCTGTTTGGAAACATCTTGAAGATCACCGGGTTTGCTGACGATCAGATCTTTTAAGGCCTGTGGATCTTTGGTATAGGGCGTATTCCCCATTTTATACAGGCCAGCGCTATTGATTAAAAAAAGACTTTGCGTATCGAAAGGGTATTGCGAGGCATAGACTGTGGCAATCGAACCACCCAAGGAATGTCCAGCAATATGTAAATTCTCGTCCACATTTAAGGTTTCAATAAATAAACGTAGCTGAGAGGTCACATTGGGCACAGAAACATCAAAATTGTCCGGAACTTTGGTGTCGCCGTTGCTCGGCAGATCCGGAATAATGACATGATAATAGGGCGTCAGAAACTGCGCGACCCGGTTCCAGTTGTCACGGGTGCCGGCCAGACCATGAATCAGTAGAATGGATGGTTTGTTCTTGGCACCGCCTTCGCTATAGCTCCAGGTGACCTCGCCAATTTTGAGGGTCTTGGATTTGAGTCCGGCAAGATTACGTTCTTGCAACAGATGCTGCTGCAAGACTTTGGCAGAAGTTTCATTTTTCTGGCTAAACAGTATTTGAGCCTGTGTCAGGCCCGGTAATGCCATGCTTAAGGCAACCAAGGCTGAACAGATCATTTTCGAGCGCAATTTTATTATTTTCTTCATTGGCCATTCCCCAAAACAAACCCAGTGAGCAAATTGCTCAATCAAAATACTTCCATGTTATAAATTTGCAATTTTCATTCAAATAAAAACATTATTCTTCACCCTATTTTAAATCAATCCTTGCGCTTGTCACCCATTAGTTTTTTGCTAGATTGCATTAAATGGCTGGAAAGTGTGATGTATTGCGCATAATTTCCCTGCGGAAATGAAATTAAATAAATGCTAAAAATTTAATCAGCTAAGATTTTTTGCAAGTGACATTCAAAAAAACTGGCAGTAAGATATTGCAACTAAAACCATCGGTGATAGAAAAGAATGCTCACAGCTCAAGAAGCTTTAGAACGTCTTAGACAGGGTAACCAACGTTTTGTCAGTGGCGATACCACGCATCCAAAACAACTTAGCCACCAACAGCGCGCAGAAATGGCAGAGGATCAGAATCCGTTTGCGATTGTTTTGGGATGTTCAGATTCGCGCGTTCCAGCCGAAATGGTTTTTGATCAGGGTCTCGGCGATCTTTTTGTGATTCGTGTTGCAGGTAATATTGTTGCACCCTCACAGGTCGGCAGTGTTGAATTTGCTGCGGCACGTTATGATTGCGCGATTGTGGTGGTGTTAGGTCACAGTCACTGTGGTGCGATTAAAGCCACTATTGATACCTTGATGTGCCCAGATTGCCCGCCATCGGCAAACCTGATGTCGATTGTGAACCGCGTACGTCCTTCCGTGGAAACTTTAATGCAAACTGAACTGAAAAATGACTTGGCAAAATTATCCAAGCATGCAGTACGTTCCAACGTATTTGCTTCGGTAAATCAGTTGCGTCATGGTTCAGCCGTTCTGGAAAACCTGATCGGACAAGGAAAATTAAAAGTCGTGGGTGCTGAATATTCATTGGAAACTGGTGAAGTGATATTCTTCGACTTCTAATCACGATTCATCTGAATACATTCTAAAATAAGTTAAAGGCGCTTTATAAAGCGCCTTTAATATACGGATAAGCATTATTTAACAGGATCGTCTGTGCTTTGGCATTCGGATGAATCAGATCCTTTTGCATCAATATTTTATTACCGGCGACACCTTGCATAAAGAAGGGCAATAACTTCACCTTATATTGCTGACTCACCACTTTATAATTATTTTCAAAAGCCTTGCTATAGGCCTGCCCGTAATTAGGCGGCATTTTCATACCAAATACGATGACCTTGGCTTTGGTTTTCTGACTCTGTTGAATCAGGCTGGCTAAATTTTTTTGAATCATTTGCGGTGGTTGTCCACGCAAGCCATCATTGCCACCTAACTCAATGACCACAAGGTCTGGACGATGCGTCTGCAGCAATTTTGGTAGTCTGGCCAGTGCTCCGCTGGTGGTTTCGCCACTGACACTTGCATTGACCACTTTATGCTGTTTCGGATACTGTTGCTCTAAACGCTTTTGTAATAAATGTACCCAGCCTTGCTGGGGCTGGATACCATAACCTGCACTTAAACTATCACCTAAAATCATAATCGTCTTTGCTGAAACCCCAAGAGGTAACAGGCACAGACTGAGCAAAAAAAAGTAAGGCAATAGCCGAGTTTTCTGATTAAGATCTTTCATATAGGACACGTATGATTCAAAGCAGCAACGATTCGACCATCATGCCACAGGCTATTATTTCTGCCCAGAAATTGACACAAAAGATACAACTTTCACAAAAACAGCTCACCATTTTTGAGGATCTTGATCTGGAGATTCAGGCCGGGGAGCAGGTGGCAATTACCGGTCGTTCCGGTTCCGGAAAATCCACATTACTGGGTATTCTGGCGACACTGGATCAGGCAAGTTCAGGTCAGCTTATGGTCTGTGGCGAATCAGTGTCTAACTTGAATGAAGAACAACGTGCACTGGTACGTTTAAGAAATATCGGGTTTGTCTTTCAGTCTTTTCAGCTCTTACCGCACCTGACTGCACTTGAAAATGTAATGCTGCCATTACGTTTGCAACCTGGTTTTAAATATGCAGAAGCTGAGCAAAAGGCGTTGGCATTACTACATAAAGTCGGTCTGGATCGACAGGCGCAGCAAACGCCGAAAGTACTGTCTGGCGGTGAACAACAGCGTGTAGCCATCGCTCGTGCACTGGTCAGTGAACCAAAAATCATTTTTGCCGATGAACCTACAGGCAATCTCGATGGTGAAACGGCCAGAGAAATTGAACAACTACTCTTTCAACTAAACCAGGAACTGGGGACGACTTTGGTGCTGGTCACGCATGATCGCAAACTGGCACAGCAGTGTCAGCGGCATTTTGAACTGCTGAATAGCGAGCTGATTGAACATCCGAGTGGAGGATGAAATGAATCCATTATTTCGTCCTTTACTGACGCAAAGCTTTAAAACCACCGGGATTTATCTGCTGATTATTGCCTTAACACTGGCGATCAGTGCGACTACTGCACTCAAGTTTAGTAACGAGCAGATCCAAAATGCAGTCGCCTTGCAGGCAGCAGAAATGTTGGCTGGTGATCTGGTGCTTTCAGATAATGAGCCGTTGCCAAAGCAGTGGCGTGATCAGGCCAAGCAGCTGGATTTAAAGCAGTCAGAAGTCACTTTCTTTAGCAGTATGGCCTATACCGATGCGCAGTTTGTCATGGTCAATGTCAAAGCCATTGATCAGGCTTTTCCTTTGCGTGGCGAACTGCGGGTGCAACCGGCAAAAAAGTCGATTCAGTCTGGTGAAATCTGGCTCAGTCCACGAGCCATGGATTTGCTCAAAGTCAAATTGGGGGATCAGCTCAATATTGCCGATGCAGCATTCAAAGTCACCGCCAAGATTGAACAGGACTCCAATCAGGAGCTTGGATTTTCCGGATTTTCACCAACGGTGATTATCTCCCAGGCGGATGTGTCACGAACTAATGCCATTCAGGTAGGGAGCCGGATTGAATATCGCTTACTCATGGCTGGCCGTCCGGATGATACCCAACAATATGAAGCCCTGTTCAAGCAGCAGGTCAAGTCAGCAAACGGCTCGGCTGAAACGCCAGCGGAAGTACAAGGGCAGGAGTTTGAGGAGCAAAGCAGTCTCAGGTTACGCAATGCCAGTGAAGGCAATACCCGCTTGATGAAGCCAATCGCCAATCTGGACACTTTCCTGCAACTGGCCAATATTCTGACCATTCTATTATGCGGGATTGCTATAGCCTTAACCGCGCAGCGCTATGTGCAGCAGAATCAGGATCATATTGCCTTGATGCGTTGTATCGGTGCCACCAAGCAGCAGATTCTGTCGGCTTATCTGGCTTTACTCGGGATGGTGCTGTTGATTGCGATGCTAATTGGTACCGTGGTCGGGATCAGTCTGGGTTATGGCCTGTTACAGTTGATGTTGCAGCTGATTCCGAATTTGCAGATTGAGTTTTCCGCTATCGCAATGTTGCTCGGCCCATTGCCGGTCGCGATGCTGACCAGTGCTGTAGTGTTACTCGGTTTTGTGATGCCAAGCTTATTGCAACTGCTGAATACGCCACCGATTCGGGTGATCCGCCAGCAGGAAAAATCAGTGCAATCTATGCTGTGGATGCTGCTGACCGGAACGCTCAGCCTGATTATTTTTAGTGTGATTTTGACTGAAAATCTTTTGCTGACCGCCTGGGTGATTGGCGCGATTATTGTGTTATGTGCGGTGTTGTATCTGACGGTATGGGGGGTGTTGAAACTGCTGCGGAATATGAAGCTGAATCTGTCAGCCTATGTACGCACACCTTCTCAGACCGCCTTGCAGATTACGGCTTTAGCCTTGGGCTTGAGCCTGATTACAGTATTGGCAGTCTTGCGTACCGATCTGCTAGATCGTTGGCAGCAACAGTTACCGGAAGGTACGCCGAACCAGTTTGTTTATGGCTTACCGCCTTTTGATATGCCGGATCTCAAAGCCCAACTTGAGCAGAATGGCTGGAAAAGCACACCGCTATATCCAAATGTCCGTGGGCGTCTGGTCGCCAAAAATGATCAGCCATTTGCCGAAGAGTTGGTTAAAAGTAGCAATACTTTAAGACGTGAGCTGAATCTGACCCAGTCAAACCGCTATCCTCAGGATAATGTGATTGTCAGTGGTGACGCGGTATTAAAACAAGTCGGCACCGTATCGGTCGAAGCCAATACTGCTGAAGAGTTAGGGATCAAGATTGGAGATAAACTCAGTTTCAGCCTGCCGGAAGGGATACTGGAAGCTAAAGTCGTTAATCTAAGAACCGTCGAATGGGAAAGTTTTAGTCCCAACTTTTTCTTTATCTTTGCACCCAATACCATGGATGCCAATGCCGGCAGTTATCTGGGCAGTTTTTATGTCCCGGAGGTAGATAAGGGCAAACTGGTGTCTGTGATCCAGCAATTTTCCAACACGGTGTTTATTGATGTCAGCCTGATTCTGGAAGAGATCAAACGCATTGTGAATGTGCTAGTGCAAATCGTGACCATTCTGGCAGTACTGGTCAGCATTTCCGGTTTTCTGGTGCTGATGGCCTGTTTGAACCTGTTGATGGACGAACGCAAACGTGAAGTAGCTTTGCTCCGATCATTCGGTAGTTCCAAGCAGAAACTGAAAACCATGATGAGTCTGGAAATTGGTTTTATTGGGCTGTTTGCCGGAATAGTTTCCTGCCTGTTTGCCGAAGTGATCAGTGCGATTGCCAGTTATAAAATGGATTTAATGATTCAGCCGCATTGGGAAATCTGGATTATCCTGCCGATCTTTATGACCGCTTTATGTGCGCTGATTGGCCGATATCGTCTGAGTTATCTGTCGGATATTCCGCCTTTACAAAGCTTGCGCGAGATGAATCAATAAGATTCATCTCCGCGGTTTTAAACTGACTGAAAGTTAAAGTTTTAGTTGCTGTTGCATCATTTCCAGAATCTCTTGCCACAGTGGACGAATGGGTTCGAGTAAGGCCAAGTTATGTTGATAAAGCATCACACAAAGGCCGAAACCGACAAGCAGGGCAATCAGATTGAACAGGTGGCTACGCTGCATTTTTTGCCCGATGTACCAGAGCAAGGTGAGAAAAGCCCCCATCAGCATGCCGCCAATATGTGCGGCATTGTTGATTCCGCTGATCATAAAGCCCAGCGCGAGGTTTAGACCCATCACCGTCACCAGGGTTTTTTTATCCAGAATAAAACGTTGCTGTGGCAGCATTGGCAATAAGGCCAGCACCGTAAGTGAAGCCCCGAGTCCCATCACAGCACCAGATGCGCCGGCACTGACTGCAGGCAATAAATCGGGATTAGCCACACCGCCTTCGATCAGGCTATAGCTGTCCTGAATGTTCATATAGCCACTGAGCAGGCTGCCCATCAGTCCGGCACACACATACAGGCCAATAAAATACATCCGGCCAAACAGTTGTTCGGCAACACTACCAAAAATATACAAGGCCCACATATTCAACATCAGGTGAATCAGGCCAAAATGAAAAAACATGCTGCTAAACAAGCGCATGGGTTCCGCTAAATAGGTTAAAGGTGCATAATCGGCACCCCAGAGAATAGCGTCTCGGGTACTCGGCTGGCTAACATCCATGCCATTGATGGCTTGCCAGCCAAATAATCCAACATTGATCCCGATTAAGATGGCGGTGATCCACCAGAGATGCATTTCAAGTTTGCGATGTTCGACAGGGGGAGAGTATTCAGACATGCTATTTTTTTGCTGTGATTGTATATTTCGAATAAGCTTAACACGAAAAATTAAATTTTCAGGAGTAACGCACTGACATGAAAGCCTTTCTGATCCGCACGATGCTCGTCATCGTCAGTGTGATTCTGCTGGTTCAATTGTGGATCTTTGCCAGTCTGGCCTGGTGGCGAACCAATCCGGTGAACACTACCATGATGATGCGGATTGATTACTGGACAGAACCTTCCAAAGCGATTCAGCATCAGTGGCGTCCCTATGACGAAATCAGCCTGAATCTGAAACGTGCCATCGTCACTGCAGAAGATGGAAAATTTATTCATCACCATGGTTTTGACTGGGACGGAATTCAAACTGCGCTGAATAAGAACAGAAATCAGGGCCGTGTAGTGGCCGGTGGTTCGACAATCTCCCAGCAATTGGCGAAAAACCTCTTCCTTGTCAACAAGCGTTCATTTGTACGTAAAGGACAAGAAGCTGTCGCGACCTGGATGATGGAACGCATGTGGTCGAAAGAACGGATTCTGGAAGTCTATTTAAACTCGATTGAGTTCGGGGAAAATATCTACGGCGTTGAAGCGGCGGCCAAACATTATTTTGGTAAAACTGCGCAAAGCCTGACCCGGGATCAAGCCATCTTTCTGGCTGCCATTTTGACCAATCCGAAATATTTCCAGGATCATCGCAATTCCTCTGCATTAAATGCACGTAAGCGGATGATTCAGCGCTATATGCGCTATGCAGAATTACCTTAATTGATGATTTGAAGAGAAAGCCCAATTATTTGGGCTTTTTTTTATGAAATTGTCATCAATTTGAAGCATACTTGGAGCGATAAGCACAATTTTAAATCCGCATAGGTTTGATATGAATACGGCAGCCAGCACAACTTCAGCACAGCCCGAATATACATATAATGATCGTTATATTAATCGTGAACTGTCTATCCTAGACTTCCATTTACGTGTCCTGGAACAGGCTGTCGATCCTTTACATCCATTGCTCGAACGCATGAATTTCCTGTTGATTTTCTCGCGTAATCTGGACGAGTTTTTTGAAATCCGGGTCGCCGGGATGATGGAACAACTGGATCTGGACAATGAAAGCCGGAGTCCGGATGGCTTGACTCCAAAGCAGGTTTTAGAACAGATTTCTAAAACGGCGCATGCCGCCATTGAACGTCAATACCGTATTTTAAATGAAGAAATTTTGCCAAAATTGCGTGAGGAAGATATTTGCTTCTTGCGCCGTGGTGAATTGACCCCAGCACAATCTGCCTGGGTCAAAAAATATTTTCAGGAGCAGGTGGCTCCCGTCCTCACGCCAATCAGCCTAGACCCAGCGCATCCATTCCCGCGACTGGTGAATAAATCACTGAACTTTATTGTCACGCTGGAAGGGAAAGATGCCTTTGGCCGTCAGATTGATCTGGCTGTGGTACCTGCACCGCGTTCACTGCCACGCGTGGTGCGTTTACCGGATGAACTGACCGATGGAAAAGAACATCATGTGATGCTGTCGGCGATTATTCATGAGCATGTGTCTGATCTGTTCCCGGGGATGACGGCGACTGGCTGTTATCAGTTCCGTGTCACTCGAAATGCCGATTTGGCCTTGAATGAAGATGTCGAAGATCTGGCCAAGGCGCTCAAAGGCGAGCTCAGTTCACGCCGTTTTGGTCGTGCGGTACGTCTCGAAGTGACAGAAAATTGTCCGCAGCATATTTATGAATATCTGCTCAATGAATTTGATCTGGACGACGAGCAGCTTTATAAAGTTGCTGGCCCGGTCAATCTGGCACGTTTGCTGTCTAACTTTAAGCGTCCACATTTACGTTATGACTCGCATACGCCGATCATTCCCAAAGTACTGAAAAAATCTGAAAATATTTTTAGTGCGATGCAGAAGCAGGATATTTTGCTGCATCATCCCTTTGAATCTTTTGCGCCGGTGATTTCATTATTACGTGAAGCGGCACGCGATCCGCAAGTGCTGGCGATCAAGCAGACCTTATACCGTAGTGGGCCAGATTCTGAAATTGTCCAGGTGCTGGCTGAAGCTGCTCGTAATGGCAAGGAAGTCACCGCAGTCATTGAATTGCGTGCGCGTTTCGATGAGGAATCCAATATTGAAGTCGCCAATGTACTGCAAGAAGCGGGTGCGGTCGTGGTCTACGGCATTGTCGGTTACAAAACTCACGCCAAGATGATTCTGGTCGTGCGCCGGGAAAATAACAAACTGGTGCGTTATGTGCATCTGGGCACCGGTAATTATCACGCCGGCAATGCGCGAATCTATACCGATTATGGTCTGTTAACGACGGATAAGGATCTGTGTGAAGATGTGCATCGTATTTTCCAGGAACTGACCGGTATGGGGAAAATGGCCAAGCTGAAAAAGCTGCTACATGCGCCATTTACCTTGCATGCCCAGTTACTGAACTATATCGATAATGAAATTGCCTATGCTCAAGCAGGGAAACCGGCGCAGATTATTGTCAAAGTCAATGCGCTGACCGAAATGCAGTTGATTAACAAACTCTATGAAGCCTCTCAGGCGGGGGTGCAGATTGACCTGATTATTCGCTCGATTTGCAGTTTGCGTCCGGGGTTGCCTGGTCTGTCGGAAAATATCAGGGTGCGTTCAATTGTCGGACGTTTCCTGGAACATACCCGCGTGTATTATTTCAGCAATAATGGCAATTCACGTATTTACTGTTCAAGTGCAGACTGGATGGATCGTAACCTGTTTAATCGGGTCGAAGCCTGTTTCCCGGTCGAAGATGAAGCCTTGAAAAAACGTATCTATCAACAAGGTCTGTTGAATTACCTGAAAGACAATCAGCAATCCTGGTTATTGCAAGGTGATGGCACCTGGCTGCGGGCACAGCCAAAAGAAGGTAACAAACCGCATAATGCACAACGTATTCTGTTAGAGCTGTTTAAATAAGTTTAAGTATTTAAAGGGGCTGAATATTCAGCCCCTTTTTTATTCCAAACATAGAATTTAACTGTTCAAGCTGAGTCTGAACAGTTTTCGATAGATGTGTTTGACCCGACTATACATCTGATAATCTTTCATCTCGAGCTGATCTTGTCGCTCGGCTTGCAATTTATGTTGACTCAATAATTTTAATAACTGCAATTCAGCGAGGTTAAGACAGGTTTTAGCAATGGGCTGGTGCAGGATATAGTCTGCCAGTTCAGTATGAATGTAGGCTCCGCCGCGTAAGACAATTTTTAGACTCTCAGCGAACTGCTGTAATGAATCATGATGCTGCATATAGCTATCTGCTCCGGATAATAAAGCAGAATAGATCGTTGCTATGGAATCCGTATTGAATATGGCAATAACAGGCGGGTACGGGCTTTGCTGTTTCAGCTGAAGGATCAAACTGATCTCTGAAGTTGTTGCTGCATGATAAAGAATCAGGTTGGGCAGATGTTCAGTAATCATGGATTGTGCGGACAGCATATTGTCCGCATACAGCAGCATATCTGGCTGATAGCCGAGTTGCTGTAGCACGGTCTGGATTTTTGACAGGTCGAGTCCAGTCGGTGAACGAATCACTAAAACCGGTGCAGGCAAAAGGCTAGCCAATAAAACGCGATCCTGTAGATGCGATAGAGAGCTATACTGTGAATCAGGCAGATGCAAATGCCTATCCCAAAGAATAGTGATTTAGCTGAAATGTAGAGATTCTAAGTTTCTAGGCGGACTGGATGCATTCAATTCAAGATATAAAAAAGGAGCAACATGTGCTCCTTTTTATTATCTATAGATCAGGCAGCATCGTGCTGAGTGATTTTCTGGAAAATCTGTAATAGCACATCAAACTCGCTTTGCAGCGGTGTGCTTTTACGGGTTACCAATGCCAGGGTACGACTTGGGGCTGAATCGATCGCTTTTACCTGAATCTCAGGATTGGCTTTCACCATATTGGTATGAATCGCAATTTCAGGCAGCAGGGTAAAGCCCAGATTTGCAGACACCATTTCGATTAAAGTCGGCAGTGAGCTGGCTTTTAAACGGTGATCATTTTTACGCTCACCAATCGGGCAGGCACTCAAGGCATGATCACGCAGGCAATGACCTTCTTCAAGTAACATCAGGCGAGACAGATCCAGATCTTCTAAAGAGTTTGCTTGTGCAGCATGCTGATCAGATTTTTGGTAAACCAGATACAGATTCTCTTTGGCAATTTCAGCAACTTTCAGACCACGGGTGTCGAAAGGCAATGCCAAAGCCACCATATCCAGGTTGCCATGTTCCAGCTTTTCTACAATCTTTTCACTTTGCGCTTCATGCAGATGCAACTGGATTTTTGGTAATTGCTTATGCACTTCATCCAGCAGCTGGGACAATAGGAAAGGTGCAATTGTTGGAATGACGCCGAGATGTAGATCACCGGTTAAAGGTTCACTCATCTCACGACTTAAACGCATTAGGTCCTGAGCATCGGCCAGTAGAACACGTGCGCGTGCAACCACTTGTTCACCAAGAGGCGTTAAACGAACATTCTGGCGGTCGCGTTCAACAAGTACGCCACCGAGTAAACGCTCCAGCTCCATGATGCCGCCAGACAAGGTAGACTGGGTGACAAAGGAGCGGCGAGCAGCTTCTGTAAAATGTAGCGTCTCTGACAGTGTTACGAGGTATGACAGCTGTCTTAGGGATGGTAATGCAGCCATAGTGTCCTAATGTTTATGATTTAAAATGATCAGCAAATAATTCGCTAAGATATGGAATAAAATGCGGTGGGATATCATGCCCCATTCCATCAATTAATTCAAATTTAGCCCCTGAAATTGCTTTCGCAACGGCCTTGCCATGGCTAGGAGGCAGCAATCGATCTCGAGAACCATGGACCACCAGGGTTTCTTGTTTGATTTGCTTGTCCAGTTGCAGCAATGAGCCTGTACATAATATTGCTAAAAACTGTTGAAGTACACCAGCAGGATAGTAACTTCGCTTATATAATTTACGGGCGGTCTGCACCGCTTCCAGATGATTGACATAACCTGGTGAGCCGATGATCTTAAACAGTTTCAAACTATGATCAACAATGCCATCTTCATCTGTTGAAGCCGGTTTGTCAATCAAACTAAAGAGTTGCTTAGGGAAGGGCGGTGGCAACATCGGCTGGTTATTACTGGTAAACAGTAAGCCCAGTTTTTTGACTTTGTCCGGATAACGCGCGGCCAGAATCTGGGCAATCATACCGCCCATCGAAGCACCCAGCACATAGACTTGTTCCAGCTGCATTTTTTCAATCAACAGACTGACATCTTCGGCCATATCATACAGATCATAAGGTGCACCCTGATTACCCAGACCCAGCACAAACCGGCTCATCATTTTCAGAGTATTCAGGCGTGGACCTTTGTGATGAACTTTTGAAGACAGGCCAATATCACGATTATCAAAACGGATGATGTGATAACCATTGTCAATCAGTGACTTACAGAAAAAGTCAGGCCAGTACAGCATTTGCCCACCCAGCCCCATAATCAGCAAAATGGTGGGATGTTCCGGATTTCCACCAACCTCGACATGTAGTTGGATCCCATTGCCAAGATCAACCTTGGTTTCATGCATGAACGAGGTATAAGGGGAAAGATTAAACTGTGCTGCGCTGTACATAGTCGCTGTCCTAATTAAAGGATATTTCGTTTAAAAAATATCCTTGCTATTAAACCTCTAAACCGCAGCAGGAATCAAGTCAGGAACCTGTTTGGTCAAGGCCAGACGCTGTTTGGCTGCAGTGGCGCCCAAAAGCACGAAACCACGTAAGGTGCCGTTAGCATCGAACGCTTTAGCCAGCATGCCATCGTCAAACTCTTCAGTTTCCCAGGTGACATCAACATCAACTGGTGCAGGTAATACCGTTAAAGGTGCAGCAGGCGTTTTGACTGCCACTGGCATAGCCGGATAATGTACAGCGGTATGTTCACCGTTTAAGGTTTTTGCCAAAGCGCGGGCTTGTTGCATGATCGGCATGACATAAGGCAATAAAGTTCCATTGACCTCGGCACAGTCACCTACAGCATAGATGTCGGCCTGGTTGGTTTCCAGTTGTGCGGTGGTCAAAACTCCGCGACTGGTATGTACGTCTGCCTGTTTCGCCAAAGAAATATTCGGCTGTAAGCCCACCGCAGATAACACTACATCAGCGACCAAAGACTGACCGTTGGCCAGCGTGACCAGATAATCACCATTGTCCGCACGAGAGACTTTTTCGACTGTTGTGCCCAGGACAAAGTGAATGCCGGTTTCTTCAAGATTCTTCTGGAATGCTGTGGCAACATGTTCTGGCAATAAACGGCCAAGCGGCTGAGGCGCCAAATCAATGACCGTAACCTGATGATCGGTATTTTGCAGGTCATTGGCAAATTCACAGCCAATCAGGCCTGCACCTAAAATCACTACACGTTTGTCTTCACGTGCTGCCAGGTTGCTACGGAAAGCTTTATAGTCACTCAAATTATTGACGACATGAATGTCATCGCTGGCATCACCAGCAATCGCCAGACGTACCGGATTGGCACCGACGGCTAATACCAGTTTGCTATAATGTTGCGTGCTTTCCTGACCATCTTTTTCCACAACCAGCTGATGATCTTCCGGATGAATCGCTTTGACCCAAGTATGCTGTTCAATGTGCATATTCAGCTGTGCTGACATTTTAGCTGCATCGCCCAGTGGAATTTGTTCAGGTGCTTTATTGCCGGCCAGAGCGTTGGAAAGCGTCGGTTTGGCATAATTGACCGCATCATCCGCACAGATCATCAGCAATTCATGTTCTGGATTGAGTTTACGAAATTCACGTGCTACGGCATAACCCGCCATACCTGAACCAATAATGACGATAGGATGCATAGTTGTTTCCATATGGTAGAGCTCCATGCTGTATAAATGATTGAAAGGCATAAAAAAAGACCATATGGATATGGTCTTTAACTGGACGTGATTAGACTTCGATCATTTCGAAATCGACTTTAGACACGCCGCAATCCGGACAGGTCCAGTCATCCGGGATATCTTCCCATTTGGTGCCTGCCACGATCCCGTCTTGAGGCCAACCTTCTGCCTCATCATAAATCCATCCACATACGATGCATTGAAACTTTCTCATGTAACTCTCCAAAACTGAGCAACTGTAGGCGTCAGCTTAAAATCCATAAAAGGCAAGACTCTAAAAGAATATGACTTTTTAACAGTGAACATATTTGGCTAAATTTTTACGCAGTTCTATTCAGAAAGTAAAGTGAATAAAAGCTTAATCAGCGAAATTAGCAGCAGAATTGCCCCGAGATAGCCGATTTATGTGGTAATCCGTCTCAGTCCTCGCGCTGGTACAGTTTATTGCAGGATTTGGTGTCGAGACAATGACCAAATTCAGCACAAATAAGCGGCTATAGACCAAAGTCGTGCAGTAAAAATCTCAATATTTAGATATTTTAAGATAAGAAAAATCTATATTAAATATTTTTAAAATAAATCAATATAATAAAATCAATAGCTTGTGATTAAATTTCGGGTTTTTATTAGACAGCTTGGCTTGTCCGCTCTACTCAAATAGGTTTAAAATTCCCATATTCCTTTTCTTTTTTTAAGATCTCCCATGAGCAATTTGTCTACTTCTTTGTGGTCTCACATTCGTACGGTCCAAGATTTTCCAAAACCAGGAATTTGCTTCTTTGATTTGACCCCACTTTTCATGAGCAATATTGGTCCATTGACTGACGCTTTGATTGCCAGCATTCCTGCTGACAAACTGGCAGAAGTAGAAAGCTTTATTGCGGTTGAAGCGCGTGGTTTTGTGTTGGCAAGCTTGTTGGCACAACGTACAGGCAAAGGCTTATTGTTGGTGCGTAAAGCAGGTAAATTGCCACCTCCAGTGGTCGGTGTGGGTTATAGCCTGGAATATGGTCTGGATCGTTTAGAAATGTCTGCGGAAGTTCAGTCCCAGAAAGTAATTATTGTGGATGATGTTCTGGCAAGTGGCGGAACCTTAAAAGCAGTGAATGAACTGGCTCAAAAATGTCAACATGAAGTACTTGGTGCAAGTATCTTCCTTGATCTTCCTGACCTGCATGCTGAATTAGGCCTGGATATCTGGTCAGTATTGGATGACAAATCTCAGCCTGAAGCTGCAGTTGCTTAAGTCATAATTTTTTGTAAAAAAGCCCCGAAATTGTGGGGCTTTTTTATTGCCTGATAAAATGATCTTCGATTTCCTGAATCAGCGTATTAATTTGCTCAGGATGTTCCAGACGATGATGGCCGCCATCAACTGCCTGAATTTGCATATAGTCTTCAAGTTGTGTCTGAACCGCATGCATATCCAGAATTTCATCGCCCAGTTCAAGATAGGCAAATTGAGGAATGTCATGCTGTAAATCGTGATGCCCAATCGGCGGATAATCATCGCGGAAGTTAGGCTGCAAAATGGGATTAGCCACTACACAGGGAATTTGATACGCCTGTGACATTTTCAGTGCCCAATAACCGCCAAGACTGTGGCCGACCAGAATATCTGGTTTGATGGTTTCAATCATCTCATGATAAAACTCGGCGACCGAACTATAGCTCAGATTTCGGTAATCGACATCGATACAGTACTTGTGTACCACATCAATGGCATGGAACTTGGTGGATTCTCTGGAGGAATCTAAGCCATGTATAAACAAAATCTTAGACATAGTACATTACTCATTTTTATGGGACATGCCATATTGGTTATTTGTTGATTGGCACATCATCTTGAAGCTGAGCGTCATTGTAGAACGTCTGGGTATACAAGGCAGTTAGCTATTGGTCTAAGCCGCAGATTTGTAGTGCGATGATTTTATATAAGACCTGTCTGGTTTAGACTTTAATCCCAACAGAGAGCAGCTGGGTGCTGCAAAAGGTTGAAGAAAGGCAATTTAAAAGAGTGACAGAAGGGCTGAACCGAATGGTGTAAATAGCAGGATAGTGGATTTTTCCAAAGAAAAGCCGGTTCCTGAGAGTGTTTACGCTACGATTTGAGAAGGATTTCTGCTATTCTATGCAACTTCTATTTTTTAACTAATCTTATTCGAGGCAGAGATGACGCAAACTAACGCTCAATCGACTTCTGAACAAATCATTTCCGAAAACGATTTAATTGCACAGCGTCATGCCAAGTTAAAGCAAATCGAAGCTCAGGCACAAGAAACAGGTAAGAGCCCATGGCCGAATACCTTTAAGCGTGAGCATTATGCCCAAGATTTACAAGACCAGTTCGCTGATAAATCTAAAGAAGAAATTGAAGCAGGCGAAAAGGTCTACGTCAAAGTTGCCGGTCGTGTGATGTTGAACCGTGGTTCATTTATCGTGATCCAGGACATGACAGGTCGTATCCAGCTTTATGTTGCGCGTAAAGAACTCGCTGAAGATGTACTGGCTACCATTAAAGGTCTGGACCTTGGCGATATCATCGCAGTCGAAGGTTATATCGGTCGTTCGGGTAAAGGCGATCTGTATGTACACATCGAACATTTTGAATTACTGACCAAATCATTACGTCCGCTTCCAGACAAGTTCCATGGTTTGAACGATACTGAAGTAAAGTATCGTAAACGTTATCTTGATCTGATTGTTAACGAAGAAACACGTAAAACTTTTGAGATTCGTGCCAAAGTCGTAGCGGGTATCCGTGCCTTCCTGACCGAAAAACGCTATATGGAAGTTGAAACGCCAATGATGCATGTGATTCCAGGCGGTGCATCGGCACGTCCTTTCGAAACACATCATAATGCACTGGACATGTCATTGTTCCTGCGTATTGCGCCAGAACTCTACTTAAAGCGTTTAGTGGTGGGCGGTTTTGAACGTGTGTTTGAAATTAACCGTAACTTCCGTAACGAAGGTGTTTCTACGCGTCATAACCCTGAATTCACCATGATCGAATTCTACCAAGCTTATGCAGATTACAAAGACTTGATGGAATTGACCGAACAGATGCTAGAGCGTCTGGCGATTGATATCTTGGGTACCACTGATGTGCCTTATGGCGATGAAGTGTATAGCTTCAAAGGGCCATTCAAGAAAATTTCAATGTTCGATGCAATTCTGGAAAATAACCCGCAATTTACCCCTGAAAATGTCAATGACCGTGAGTTCCTGGCAAAATTCCTTCAGGAAGAATTGAAAGAGCCGGTGAAACCAGGTTTTGGTCTGGGCAAACTGCAAACCATGGTATTTGAAGAAACCGTAGAAACCAAATTGCGTCAGCCGACGTTCATTACAGAATATCCAGCGGAAACTTCTCCATTGGCACGCCGTAATGATCACAATCCACACATTACCGACCGTTTTGAATTCTTTATTGGTGGCCGTGAGTTGGCCAATGGCTTCTCGGAGTTAAATGATCCAATCGATCAGGCTGAGCGTTTCCAGGCACAGGTTGCGGAAAAAGATGCGGGTGATGATGAAGCCATGCACTACGATGCAGACTTTGTAGAAGCATTGGAATACGGTCTTCCTCCAACAGCAGGTGAGGGTATTGGTATTGACCGTTTGGTGATGATCTTTGCTAATGCAGCAAGTATCCGCGATGTGATCTTGTTCCCGCATATGCGTCATAAAAATGCTTAAATGCTAAATTCAAAATAACCCGCTCTGGCGGGTTTTTTTATACTTGAAATAAAATAGATTCAAAAATTAAAGACAAAAAAAACGCAATGATTGGGGTTGTCATTGCGTAGAAAAAGGAATGTCTTTCAAACTACTTCATTAACTGTGGAGAAAGTTAAATCTGATTCCTTACTGGATATGACCATAATAGGACGCATTCTCATATGACTCATCAGTATTCATGTTAATACATGTTAAATAAGGTTAAAACTATGGAGATTATGTGGGGATATTTGCATTATTACTGCGCATTTTCAACTTAAATAAAAAAGCTCTTCATCAGAAGAGCTTTTAAAAGCAATTTTTTATATTTAAAAATGGAATACGCCGAGTCCAGATTTAACTTCATCCAGAGTCGCCTGAGTAATATCGCGACATTTATCAGTTCCGGTTTTCAGAATATCCATGATGTAGTCTGGATCTTTAGCCAGTTCAATACGACGCTCACGAATCGGACCGATCAATTCTTTTAAAATGCCTTCCAGACGTTTTTTCACTGTACCATCGCCTAAACCACCACGACGATAATGGGCTTTAAGTTCTTCCAGCTCTTCTTTATTTGGATCAAAAGCATCTAGATAAGTGAATACCACGTTGCCTTCGACCTGACCTGGATCTTCAATACGCAGGTGATTTGGATCGGTATACATGGCGTTGACAGCTTTCTTGATATCTTTATCTGTCGCATCCAGCACAATGGTATTGCCCAAAGATTTCGACATCTTTGCTTTACCATCAAAACCAGGTAAACGGCCTACATTGGAAAGCAATGCTTTACATTCTGGTAGCAGGTCATGACCAATTTGACGGTTTAAACGACGCACGATTTCGTTGGTCTGTTCGATCATTGGAATTTGATCTTCACCCACAGGAACAACCGTTGCCTTAAATGCTGTAATGTCAGCAGCTTGAGCCACCGGGTAGCACAAGAAACCGGCTGGAATATCACGCTCAAAACCACGCATCTGGATTTCAGATTTAATGGTCGGGTTACGCTCAAGACGTGAAACAGTCACAAAGTTGAGATATAGCATGGTCAGTTCATTTAAGGCAGGTAAGCATGACTGAACACAAATTGTGGTTTTAGTTGGATCAATACCGACAGCCAGATAATCCGTCGCCACTTCAATAATGTTACGACGTACTTTTTCAAAATTATCGGCATTATCGGTGAGTGCTTGAGCATCAGCAAGTAACAAGTGTTGATGGTGAGAATCTTGCAGGCCTACACGAGAGCGTAATGAACCGACAAAGTGGCCGAGGTGAAGTTGTCCGGTAGGACGGTCGCCCGTCAAGATCACTGGACGATTATCTTGATTACTCATTATTTATTCCAAAGGGTAGTCAGTACTACAGCTGTATTTTAACGAATGGCAACATTGTACGGTATTCTGTTTTTGATTGTCAGCCAGAAAAAAAGCTGTATTAAAAAAATCTTATTAATTAAACAAGTGAATACAATATTTTTAAGAATTTTGATTAAAATAAACTGAAATATGATAAGGATAATAAATATGGCGAGCAGTTTATTACTATTATTAGATGATATTGCGACGGTCTTGGATGATGTGGCTGTGATGAGTAAAATGGCAGCCAAAAAAACAGCAGGCGTCCTCGGTGATGATCTGGCTTTAAATGCACAGCAAGTGTCAGGCGTACGGGCAGATCGTGAATTGCCGGTAGTCTGGAAAGTGGCCAAAGGTTCTTTTGTCAATAAGCTGATTTTAGTGCCGCTGGCCTTGTTAATCAGCTTTATTGCCGGCTGGCTGATTAACCCCTTATTGGTGCTGGGTGGTTTGTTTCTGTGTTATGAAGGCGTGGAAAAAATCGTACACACCTTGTATACACCGAAGGCCAAGGATGCTGAACAGGCCCGTGAGCAACTGATCCAGACTGAAACAGATTTGCACCAGTTTGAAAATGAAAAAGTCAAAGGCGCGATTCGCACCGACTTTATCCTTTCGGCTGAAATTATCGTGATTACCTTGGGGACGGTGGCAGCAGCCTCTATGCTGACCAAAGTTACCGTTTTAAGCCTGATCGCGATCGTGATGACCATCGGGGTCTATGGTTTTGTTGCCCTGATTGTCAAACTGGATGATATCGGTCTGCATCTGACCGAGCAGCAGTCCGATTTTAAACAACAAATAGGACGCGGCTTGTTGGCATTTGCCCCGATTCTGATGAAAATTTTATCAGTTGTTGGAACTGCTGCGATGTTCCTGGTCGGTGGGGGAATTATTAATCATGCTATTCCTGTTATTCACCACTTTACTGAAGATAGTGTTAGCTATGTACAGGATATTCCCAGTATCGGAAATATTGTAGGTGCCCTGACACCGACCTTGATTAATTTCGCCGTGGGAATTTTAGCGGGTCTGCTGGTGATGCTGGTCATCAGCCTGATTAAAAAAATCTGGCCCAAATCATCAAAAGCTTAAGATGCAAAAATATCTGCAAATTGAGCAGATGAAGAAAAGGAAAAAACTATGCGTTGGAAAGGTCGTCGTGTCAGTAGTAATGTAGAAGACCGTCGCGGTGGTGGTGCCAAAGCTGGCGGAATCAGTATTATTGGGTTGATTGTGGCTTTTGTGGCCTGGAAATTCTTCGGCGTCGATCCACAGCAAGCTTATCAAACCACCAAACAGGTCACCCAAGGCGTATCGGGTACGGCGGAAACACGGGGGCTGGAAAATCCGACACCGGAACAGCAGGAGTCGATTGATTTTGTCGGCACCGTACTGGCAGATACTGAAGATACCTGGACTCAGGTGTTTCAGCAGCAGTTAAATCAGCAGTATGTTCCCCCGAAACTGGTTTTGTTCAATGGCATTGTGAATTCGGGTTGTGGTACGGCTCAGGCGGCGATGGGACCTTTCTACTGTCCGGCAGACCAGAAAGTTTATATCGATACGGCATTCTTTAAAGATATGCGCAGTCAAATGGGCATCACTGGAGAACAGAATGCGACTGAACTTTCTCGTAATGATCAGGCTGGGGATTTCGCGCTGGCCTATGTCGTGGCCCATGAAGTGGGGCATCATATCCAGACGATTTTAGGTATTTCTTCTCAAGTACAGCAAGCACGTCAGCAAGCAAGCGAAGTGCAAAGTAATCAGCTTTCAGTGCGTCAGGAATTGCAGGCAGACTGTCTGGCCGGCGTCTGGGCTTACCATAATCATGAGCGAACCCAATTTTTGGAACAGGGTGATGTGCAGGAAGCGATGGATGCCGCCCATAAAATTGGCGATGACTATTTACAGAAACGTGCTCGCGGACAGGTGGTGCCGGACAGCTTTACTCATGGCAGCAGCGCGCAGCGGGTACAATGGTTTAATACCGGCTTGAAATCCGGTCAGGTTGCGAATTGTGATCCCTTCAATCAAAATATTTAAATGACTTCGATAAAAAAAAAGGAGCAGATGCTCCTTTTTTTATTTATTCAGAAAACGCTGGAAGTTTCTTAATATTTTTATACTGACAAATAAGGCAGCCAAAGCAAACAGGGCAATTGCAAAGACTGTATATTTGAGGTTGCTCATGTCATTTTGATAAAATTGCTGAATATCTTGTTTGTTATATTCTAAAGCAGTTGCTTTGCCGGTCCGGCTATCTCTGAACTGGATTTTTTCAATATAGAACAGATTTCCCGCTTTGATTAAGTCAACGCTCTGGATTTGTCGGGTATGCGATTGATTGTCTTCATCGCTACATAAAGCGCTGTAATGCTCACAATTGATTTTGGCCACATAACCATTTCCTGCAATCAGAATAAAAATGGCATTATCTGGTCGCTGGTTATTGGACACCAATACATACTGCTCGCCGGCTGTACTTTTTAAGGGAATGCTGGTGGCTTGCTGATAATGCTGTTCTGCTTGCAGAATTTCCTGAATTTTAGCAAAGCAGGTAAAACATAAGGACAACGTGATCAGAAAAATCACGCTGGCAAAACAGAGACGAAAAATGGTTTTGACAGTTTGATGCATGGGAGAAAAATTCAAAATAGAATGATGGGAAAGCAAAAGCCGAGTGCTGATCTGTATGTTAAATCATCATTCGAAAATACTGAAAAGAAACTTAACTCAATTCGATAAAAAAGCGGACTAAACTTGTTTTGCCAGAATACCTTGCTATTTAAATCTCTATTTTAACAACGCCTCTCGGCGCATAGTGCTCCATATCGCCCGATTTTAGGAAACCGAATGGGAAATTTCTTTTTTCTTCAGCTACTCACGGTGGTCTTTGCTCTGTCTATTGCCACGACCATGTTTAATAAGCGCGTTTTAGGCTTTCCGCAAGCGATCGGTGTCCCTATTGTCTCTGCAATCTTTGTTTTTATTTTGCAGTGGGGCGCCAGTTTACTGCATGGTAATCCATTCTTTAGCATCAATATTGACAATATCGAGCAGGCTGTTCGTCACGTCGATTTCTATGATTTTCTGATCAATGGTGTGATCTGTTTTATCCTGACTTCATCTGCGCTGAAGTTTAAGGTCTCAGATTTGCGTAACCACTGGCGGCCGATCAGTATTCTGGCCGGTCTGGCTTTAGTATTCTGTGCCGTGTTCTTTGGCGTGGTGTTATATGGTTATCAGTTCCTGATTGGTAAGCATGTTGACTTGCTGGTTTTGCTGTTACTTGGGGCGGCCTTGGGCGCCACAGATCCGATCGGCATCAAAGGTGTATTGAGTTCGGTTCGCGCACCGCATCATTTGATCGTCAAGCTTGAAGGCGAATCACTGTTTAATGATGCAATGTGTATTGCCTTATTTATGACCTTGCTCAATGTCCTGCAAGGTGAAAACTTTACGGTACTGGCAGTGCTGCAAACCTTGCTTTATGAAATTGTCGTGGCGGTGCTGATTGGTCTCGGATTCGGTTTTGCGATCTTGCGGATTTTGCGCGGCAAACATGAAATGGAATCTCTGATTCTGACCACGGCCTTGCTGGCTTGTGGTTCCTATCTGGTGGCTTTGCTGGCACATGCTTCCGCGCCAATTGCCTGTGTGATTGGTGGCTTGATTGTTGGCAATAAATGGAAAGAAATTCTGGCAGATGCCGAAATTGGTGACGTTAATCATTTCTGGCATACGGTTGAGGGAATTATCAATTCATTCCTGTTTACCCTGATCGGTCTGGAGTTGTTTATTCTAGACTTGAGCACCAGTCTGGTTCTGGGCGGGATGGTGGCCTTTGTGATTCTGCATTTGGCTCGTTTTGCAGCCAACTATCTGGCCTTTGCCATGTTCCCAAAAGTCAGCAAGAAAAGCTATAACGGTAGTTTGACCATCCTGTCTTGGGGCGGAGTACGTGGCGGGATTTCTTTGGCCTTAATTCTGGCGGTCGCCAATATTCCTCAGCTGGAAGCCTATAGCAGTATTCTGGTGGGCTATACCTTTATTGTGGTGCTATTATCCGGTGTGGTATGTGGCTTGGGTCTGCCTGCGGTGATGAATGCATTTTATTATAATCCCAATGAAGAAACGCAGGGCTTTAAAGGCTGGTATCAACGTATGTGCCACAAGTTGAACCGTAAGGGCTTTCGCTATATTGTCGGGGAAGATGCCAAAGGAAATGAGACCATCACTATCTTTCAGCCAGAGATTCTGATTGATCAGAAAGATGCAGATGGCGTCGCCACGGTGCATCATCCAGATAAGGTTCAGGAAGTAAAACGCTTAGAAAATCCGGATAATTTCTAAAGTTAAAACTTAGAATCTCAATATGCTATGGATTTGTTGTTAGTGAGCTGAGATCGCTTGGGTTAGCGTATTTCATCAGGCTTGATTATTTTCATCTAGCTTTTTGTGGATAGGTTGAGGTGTGATCTTTTATTTAAATGAGCTATTAATGAGATGAAAATGACCCAGACAAGTTCAGCCAATCAGGAAATGACAGAAATGATTTTGGTTGTGGTCAATCAGATTCCATATGCCAAAGTCGCCACCTACGGACAGATTGCCAGACTGGCAGGTTTACCCAAACATGCGCGATTGGTCGGGCGAGTATTAAGTCATCTAGATTCGGACACTAATATTCCCTGGTATCGGGTGATCAATGCCCAAGCGAAAATCAGTCTGAAGCAACTGGACGAACATGGCCAGAATATTCAGCAGCAAAAACTCATGCAGGAAGGAATTTGTTTTAGAGGTGATCGAGTGGATTTAAAACGCTATCAATGGGATGGTCGAGTAGAGATATAAAAATCCCCACTTGGTGAAAAGTGGGGATTTTAAAGATGATTTAGTTGCGAATCACCATTACTGGAATATCCGCTTGGCCGAGAATGCTTTGCGCTACGCTGCCAAGGAACAGTTTTTTGAAGCCAGTACGGCCATGAGAACCAATCACGATCAGGTCAGAATTTAAATCTTTAGCTGCTTTGACAATCTCGCTATAAATTACCTGACCCTCAAGGAGCTGTGTATCCACTTCAACACCGGCACCGGAGAATTTTGCTTTGGCTTCATCCAGCGTTTTCAGGATAGAAGTGCGGGCACGTTCAATCAGGTCATTGGTTTGTGCCGCAGAGATATATTCCGCAGCGATATAAGGGTCCAGCGCCAGCACCTGAACCACTGTGACTTTACTGTTAAATGCTTTGGCAATTTCTACAGCTTTATCCACTGCAGCATACGATGTTTCTGAACCGTCAACAGGTACTAAAATATGTTCAAAAGGCATTAGAATTCTCCTAAGGGGAATTTAGAGTTATAAAATTATGACGCGTTAAACCGGGTACGAATAGTTGTTTATACTTTGATCATAGCCTGTATTGTATAAAAATAAAACCAAGTAAATACATAGGTATAATATCTAATAGATTAAAGAATCAAGCACCTGTTTAGAGCTATTGAACCGAGTTGTTTATTTAGACTAAGTTAATCATTTATATGTAATTAATAAGTTTATTCAAAATGCCAGTTAATCACATCGAATAGAGGTGGAGTCTAATTTTATTTGCGGTGACGGCTGTTCATAGCGATTTAAAATTGTTTGAGTTTCACCTGCATAAATTTTTTGCTGTAGCTGCTGGATTTTATGTTCTGTCACATGCAAGCGCGCACAATGTAATGCAATCTGATTTTCCCAGGTTACCGCCAGTCGTTGAGGCTGCTCATATTCCGGATAGCGCTCGATTTTCTGCTGTGCTCTGCTGAGTTGTGCCAAAGACCTTTTCTGCTGCATGCTCATCAGTTGCTGCTGATTAATCCACTGTGCCACATCACGTCTGACGCCATTATAATCTACGAAAATAGGCGAGATGGTCTGGCAGGCACTCAGACTTGAAAGGCCAATGAGTAAAATAAATATTTTGATTTTATACATCTAATGATTCCTCGAAGAATTAAATGGTGCTATGAATGCGTGAATTACATACTAAAAAAATCTTTTTTGTTTAAAATTTAAAAGTTTATTCGGTATTTGCATAAAGACTGAACATTTGTGTTTTAAAATGCTTGACGATAGAAGCTGAAATTACGATAATGCGCACACAGTTTACGGCTATGTAGCTCAGTTGGTTAGAGCACCGCACTCATAATGCGGGGGTCACAAGTTCAAGTCTCGTCATAGCCACCATTTTAAAAGACCAAGCTCTCAGCTTGGTCTCTTTTTTTGTCTTTTAAAAAGCACTGCAAACCACAAAAAAATATTTGAAGCATCCACTAATTTTTAGTTTCCACAAAACATTATTTTTCCTTCTTGATGTTGGGGCTATTCTTTATTTTACTGCCGCATAAAAAAAATCGTCCAAGCATTCACTTGGACGATTCGAATCTAAATGGTAAAGAAGAAGTCTTAGCTACCTGCTTTCCAGCCATTCACGATTGGATAACGACGCTCACGGCCATAAGAACGTGAACTGATTCGTGGCCCAATGGCACCTTGACGGCGCTTGTACTCATTGATATCGACCAGACGAATCACTTTTTTCACGACTTCAGCATCAAAGCCTTTGGCAATGATATCGTCTTGACTCATATCTTCTTCAATATAAGAGTACAAGATCGCATCTAGAATGTCATAGGCAGGTAAAGAGTCTTGATCGACCTGATCTGGACGCAGTTCTGCTGAAGGTGGACGGGTAATCACACGTTCCGGAATCACTGGAGTTTCTGAAATGCTGTTACGATATTTCGCCAGTTCAAACACAATGGTTTTATACACATCTTTCAGAACTGCATAACCACCGACCATATCGCCATACAGGGTGCAATAACCGACAGCTAGTTCAGATTTATTACCGGTTGCCAGCACCAGATTACCGAATTTGTTAGACAGAGCCATCAACAAGGTGCCACGTGAACGTGCTTGCAGGTTTTCCTCGGTGGCATCGACTGGAGCATTACCAAAGAATGGGAATAGCACCTGCATAAAGCCGCTTACCACAGGGTTAATTTCAGCAATACCGAAAGTCACGCCCATATTTTTGGCTTGAGCTGCTGCATCTTCTACACTGATTTGTGCAGTATAGGTATAAGGCATCATCACAGCCTGAACTTTGTCTGCGCCAAGCGCATCTACAGCAATCGCTAGGGTCAGGGCAGAGTCAATGCCGCCAGACAGTCCCAGAATCACACCTGGGAAGCCAGAACGCTGTACATAATCACGTGTAGCCATGACCAGGCTTTGATAAATCTCAGCCATGGTGTCTAAAGCAGGTGCAATTGCACCTTTACTGAATTGCAGTTGTTCAGCATTAAATTCTGCAATTGCCAGATTTTCCTGGAAAGTTGGTGCCTGTAAAGCCACCTCGCCAGATTTGTTGAGCACAAAACTGGTACCGTCAAAGATCAGATCATCCTGGCCACCGACCTGGTTGCAGTACACCAGATTGATATTTAGCTGTTTGACCAAGGCCGCCATGGTTTCAATGCGATGTTGTGGTTTACCCACTTCATATGGCGATGCATTCAGCACCAAAGCTGTGTCGATATTCAATTTTGCCAGTTGCTGAACAGTGGCTAAAGACCAGACATCTTCACAGATCAGTACGCCAAATTTATGTCCAAGATACTCAAATACCAAGTGCTGATGACCTTCGCCAAAATAACGCTTTTCATCAAATACGCCATAGTTTGGCAATACTTGCTTGTTATAAACACCCAGTACTTCGCCATCTTTCATGACAGCAGCCGAGTTATAACGCTGACCATCTTCAGTCTGATTAACAAAACCAAAGACCATGACAATATCTTTTACTTCAGTCAGTTTTTCAAAAGTAGCTTTGGTGCGTTTCACCAGACTTGGGCGAATTAATAAGTCTTCTGCAGGATAGCCCAATGTTGAAAGTTCAGGAAAGATAATCAGATCTGCTTTATCTTTTTTAGCCTGATTGGCCAGATCAATCATTTTTTGCGTATTTGCATCCAGATTGCCCACATGTGGAGAGAATTGAGCAATCGCAATTTTAAAACTTTTCATTCCAAGTAAATCCTATTCCTATAGGTTGATACACTAAATTACTGATTTTTATAATTATAATTATTCAGTTGAGTGCACTTCGATATTCATAAAATGCCAAATGGCTTAAATAAAAAACTTTTTATCGCATGATCATTGAATCTTAATCTGCGATGCAAAATAATCATACCGGCTTATTTTATCGAAATTTTATCGATAAGCTAGAGCTGATTTAGCAGAACAGGCATTGAGTGAAAAAAGTTATTATATAAACTTAGAAAATATGCTGATTTTTTATGCATCTAGGCGTATATAAATTTAAAGGCTGAAGTCGAAATTTGGGCTTTTAAAATATGCCTTAGCTATATTGCTTAGAATTAAACTGATTAAATATCATCTGTTTATTTGGGGATTTAAAATAATATTCGGGATTTTTTTTAGAAAAATATCCCGGGCAATATCGCCTTGTTGTTCAATATTATAGGTTGAAAATGATTTGTTGGGATTAAATTGATATTTGTACGGATTATATTTTCCCAAGCTGAGAAAATAGGCACTTTGTAAAAATGCCCCTTTTAAAAGCACATTGATCCGGCATTGATGTTGATAAATATGCGCCATCTCATGAATAAATAGCGCCTGATAAGATAAACTCTCGCGCGAATAATCTTCCCGATAATTTAAATTGCGCACATGTATGTAGCCACTGGGCGCCATAATGACATGTTTGGATTGCCAGGGCAGGTAGGGATGATTCATGATTTTAACGCGGGAATAATCGATCAGGTTGCCAAATACTTGTTGGGAAATTTTGATTTCACCAAGCGTTAAACTGCGGCACTTAAACTGTTCAAAATGAACCAATCTCAAAATAAAGGGCAGAAAATACAACAGCATTCAATATACGTCCTGTTTTTAGGTGACTTAATCCGTGAATATGATTTTGATATATTCATTTTAAAACGTTTCAGGTCAATTTTTTGTAGGCTTTTGTCAGCACTAAAAAAACCACCCAAGAGGGTGGTTTTTTTAAGTCTTTCGACGCGGTTCGAATTAACGAACGATATCGCGTTGAACTTCGCCAGTGTAAAGCTGACGAGGACGACCGATCTTGTAAGGACCGCTGTGCATTTCTAACCAGTGGCTGATCCAGCCAACAGTACGTGCAAGCGCGAAGATTACAGTAAACATTTCAGTCGGGATACCAATCGCTTTAAGGATGATACCTGAGTAGAAGTCTACGTTCGGGTAAAGGTTACGCTTGATGAAGTATTCGTCAGAAAGGGCGATACGTTCAAGTTCCATAGCCAATGCAAGCTGTGGATCATTGATGCCAAGTGCACCAAGAACTTCGTCACAAGTTTCTTTCATTACTTTCGCACGTGGATCGAAGTTTTTATAAACTCGGTGACCGAAGCCCATCAGTTTAACTTCTTTAGTTTTCACTTTTTCCATGAAGCCAGCAACGTTTTCTACAGTGCCGATTTCGTCAAGCATCTTAAGAACAGCTTCGTTCGCGCCGCCGTGAGCAGGGCCCCAAAGTGCAGAGATACCAGCAGCGATACATGCATACGGATTCGCACCGGTAGAACCAGCTAAACGTACTGTAGAAGTAGACGCGTTTTGTTCGTGGTCAGCATGAAGCGTGAAGATACGGTCCATTGCTTTTGCAAGGATTGGATCAACTTTGTAATCACGGTCTGCAGGCGTAGCAAACATCATGTGCAGGAAGTTTTCTGCATAACCAAGGTCGTTACGTGGGTAAACGAATGGTTGACCGATGGTGTACTTGTAGCTCCAAGCTGCCAGCGTAGGAATCTTCGCGATTAAACGAATCGCAGTGATTTCACGGTGGTTCACATCTTCGATGTCAAGGTTGTTGTGATAGAACGCAGACAACGCACCAACCACACCTACCATGATCGCCATAGGATGCGCATCACGACGGAAACCATTGTAGAAACGGCTAACTTGATCGTGAACCATTGTATGGTTACGTACTTTAGCGTCAAATTCTTCTTTTTGCTCAGCAGTTGGAAGTTCGCCATTTAACAATAAATAGCAAGTTTCCAGGTAATCAGCTTTAGTCGCCAATTGATCGATTGGGTAGCCACGGTGTAAAAGTACACCTTTGTTACCATCGATGAACGTGATTTTAGACTCGCACGCAGCTGTCGCCATAAAACCAGGATCAAAAGTAAAGTGACCTGCAGCCAACACATCTTTAACGTCGATTACATCTGGGCCCAATGTGCCGCTGTAAATTGGTAGTTCAATTTCTTTGCCATCAAGCTGTAAAACGGCTTTCTTGCCAGTTGCTTCAGACATTCAATAGATCTCCTGTCCTGGTGAATGTATATCCGCTTTGTCTATCAATCTTTTAATGCACAAAACGGACGGATCAAAAATTTGCTATAAGATTAGTGAGTACTGAAATTTTGTCAATTATACTTATGGATGAAAAAATGAAGGCCGCACAGCGGTTAGTCACATTCGCTCAGTATAAAAAGTTCAGTAAAATCACAGCATCAAACCTCTATAATAAGTCAAATTGATGCAGAGGTGCAGAAAAAAATAGACTGCCTGGGGCATTTGTAAGCGTTTTTTCGTAGTAAGAAATGCGGGCGGAAATGGTGAGAGATTAAGGTGAATATGCTTAAAACTATATAAATCTCATAACTTACATCGTTTTTACCAAGCTGAATTTCACAGGTGGAATTATAAATAAAAGCAATTAATTGAATTTTGAATCCGGTTTAATTGATTAAAAAATAGCTTAATAAATGCCCAACTTTGCAGCAAAGGTAGTCAGTATAAAAATAAATGAATGATTTTTTGAATCTAAATGCTTCAAATCGATTGAAAAACCCATCGTCTGATGCACTAAGTCACTATTTAACATCAGGTTATTTGAATCACTGTGCTGCTGATGAATTGGGGTGATTGGTCTGTTAAATATAGGCGCTTGATTTAAATCTGAATTAAAAAGAGATTTAAATAATATTTGTGATGGAACTGTGCGTCTTTAGTCTAAAACTCAAACATGAACTTGCAGGCTGAAAACCGAGTGAATTGATCATCTTAATTATTTAAAAACAATCATATAGATAGGAATTGAAAGGGCGGAATAATATATTAAGCCTGACTTATTTTTGTTAATGATTCTTATTTAATGGTTTTTTCTCCAAAAAGCCAAATTCAGCCGTTTGTATTTTAATAGTTCACGTTTTATAATTCAGTGTCGTTTTGATTTTAGGCATGTATTTGCCTGAGAATGCCAGCTTTCCTTCGAATTAATTCCAACAAACTCCGGATGGAGTTTTTACTTACAGGATGCCCGCTGTGAAAAGCAACAGACCTGTCAATTTGTCCATGGGTCAAGTTTTAGAAGTAAACTTAAAATCACCCGTGGCTATTGCATCAATTCTACACCGTCTTTCAGGTGTTATCGTATTCTTACTCGTACCGGTCCTTCTATGGATTTTAGACAAGTCATTGTCTTCGCCTGAAGGTTTTGCGCAAGTTCAAGAAATCTTTAACGGTTTCATTGTTCGTTTCATTGTATGGGTATTTGTCGCCGGCTTGATTTTTCACTTTATTGCGGGTGTTAAGCATTTACTTGCTGACATTGGCGTTGCTGAAGAACTAGAAAGTGGCCGTGTTGCATCTACTATCGCATTAATCTTGTCTGCAATCGGTATTGTTGCAGCATTTGTATGGATCGTACTCTAATGAAAAGCGCTACTGGTTTAACAGGTTCAGGTTCTCGCGATTGGTTTCTCCAACGTGTCAGTGCTGTAGTTCTAGCTGTTTATACCGTTGTTGTATTGGGTTGGATTCTACTGAATGGTGGTTTCAACTTTGAACAGTGGTACGGCTTTATGATGACAGTTCCAATGAAGATCATGTCTTTGTTGGCGGTCTTATCTCTTGTTGCACACGCATGGATCGGCATGTGGCAGGTATTCACGGATTATGTGACTACTCGTCAAATGGGTCCTTCAGCTTCAGGTTTACGCCTTGTACTGACTTCAGCAGTGATCATTGCTGTACTTGCATATGCAATCTGGGCGATCCAGATTTTTTGGGCGAATTGATAGGAAACAATCATGGGCGCTATAAACCCTAAAGAAGATTACACAAATATTCCGCATGAAACTTTCGATGCTGTCATCGTTGGTGGTGGTGGTTCAGGTATGCGTGCATCTTACCAACTTGCTCAAGCTGGTTTGAAAGTTGCGGTTCTGACTAAAGTATTCCCAACTCGTTCGCACACTGTTGCAGCGCAGGGTGGTATTGGTGCATCTCTTGGTAACATGCAAGAAGATAACTGGCACTACCACTTCTACGACACAGTAAAAGGTTCGGACTGGTTAGGTGACCAAGACGCAATCGAGTTCATGACTCGTGAAGCGCCTCAAGTGGTTTATGAGCTTGAACACCTAGGTATGCCATTCGACCGTAACGCTGATGGTACAATTTACCAACGTCCATTCGGTGGTCACTCAGCAAACTACGGTGAAAAAGCTGTGCCACGTGCATGTGCTGCTGCCGACCGTACCGGTCACGCACTTCTTCACACGCTTTATCAAAGCAACGTGAAAATGGGTACTCAGTTCTTCGTTGAATGGATTGCGCTTGACCTGATCCGTAACGAAAAAGGCGACGTTTTAGGTGTTACAGCAATTGACCAGGAAACTGGTAAAATTGCGGTATTCCAAGCAAAAGCTACATTGTTTGCTACTGGTGGTGCTGGTCGTGTTTACCGTGCATCTACAAACGCTTATATCAACACTGGTGACGGTCTTGGTATGGCAGCTCGTGCAGGTATTCCATTACAAGATATGGAATTCTGGCAATTCCACCCAACGGGTGTTGCGGGCGCAGGCGTATTGTTGACTGAAGGTTGTCGTGGTGAAGGTGCAATCCTTCGTAACAAAGACGGCGAACCGTTCATGGAACGTTATGCTCCAACTTTGAAAGACTTGGCACCACGTGACTTCGTATCACGTTCTATGGACCAAGAGATCAAAGAAGGTCGTGGTTGTGGGCCTAAGGGCGATTACATCCTGCTTGATATGACGCACCTGGGTGCTGACACAATCATGAAACGTCTTCCATCTGTATTCGAGATTGGTAAGAAATTCGCGAACGTTGACATCACTAAAGAGCCAATTCCTGTAGTACCAACAATCCATTACCAAATGGGTGGTATTCCAACGAATATTCATGGTCAGGTGGTTGTTCCTGAGTCTCCTGAAACTGAAACGCTGGTTACTCACTACGACAAAGAAAATGATGTTTATTCAACCAATCAAGAAGGTCGTGACTTCACTAAACCAGTGAAAGGCTTCTATGCAATCGGTGAGTGTTCATGTGTATCTGTACACGGTGCAAACCGTCTAGGTACCAACTCACTGCTTGACTTGGTGGTATTTGGTAAGGCTGCTGGTCAGCACATCATCGATTATGTGACTAAACATCACGGTGATGAATACGAACCGCTTCCAACAACCGTGCTTCAAGAAACTGTTGAACGTATTCGTAAACTTGACGAATCAACTACAGGTGAGAATGCGCAAGACGTTGCTGATGCAATCCGTGACATCGTTCAAGACCACGCTGGTGTATTCCGTACATCTGCGCTTCTAGACGAAGGTGTGAAACAGATTCTTGCAATTGAACCGCGCGTACGCAATATTCACTTGAAAGACAAATCTAAAGTATTCAACACTGCACGTATTGAAGCACTTGAAGTTGAAAACTTGTATGAAGTTGCGAAAGCAACGCTTATTTCAGCTGCTGCTCGTAAAGAATGCCGTGGTGCACATACGGTTGTAGACTTTGAGGAGTCTCCAGACCATGCTGAATACCCATATGGTCGTCGTGATGATGAGTGGATGAAGCACACTTTATGGTTCTCTGCGGACAACCGTTTAGAGTACAAGCCAGTTCGTTACCGTCCATTGTCGGTTGACGCGATTCCACCTAAACCACGTACATTCTAATCAGGAGAATTCAGATGAGTAGAGGTACTCGTACATTTCATATCTACCGCTACGATCCTGACAAGGATAAAGCACCGTACATGCAAACTTTCAAACTTGAACTGACTGATAAGCACCGTATGTTGCTTGATGCACTTCTTGCATTGAAAGTACAGGACGAAACTTTAACGTTCCGTCGTTCATGTCGTGAAGGTATTTGTGGTTCTGATGGCGTGAACATCAATGGTAAAAATGGTTTGGCGTGTCTTTGGAACCTGAACGATTTACCAAATGAAATTACTGTTCGTCCATTGCCTGGTCTTCCTGTAGTGAAAGATCTGGTGGTTGATATGAACCAGTTCTATGATCAGTACAACAAGATCCATCCATTCTTGATCAACAACCAGCCTGCGCCTCCTAAGGAACGTTTACAGTCTCCTGAAGAGCGTGAGCATCTTGATGGTCTATATGAATGTATTCTATGTGCATGCTGTTCAACTTCATGCCCGTCATTCTGGTGGAACCCGGACAAGTTCTTGGGTCCTTCAGCATTGTTGAATGCTTACCGCTTCATCATTGACTCGCGTGATACTGGAACACAAGAGCGTTTGGCTCGTCTAGACGACCCGTTCTCGCTCTTCCGTTGTAAAGGCATCATGAACTGTGTATCTGTATGTCCTAAAGGCTTGAACCCAACGAAAGCAATCGGTCACATCCGTAATATGCTTTTAGATATGGCAGGCTAATAGGCTGCTCTTGGCAGTTTAGAAAAAAGCACACCTTCAGGTGTGCTTTTTTTATGCAAGCTATTGGAAAAATTAAAAAATCATAAGATAAAAATAAAGATACTATACTTAAAATGTATAAAGTTGAGTGAAATAGTGGGGAAGTGGATATTGGCTTTGAGCGCCATATAAGAAGAACATGTGATTATTTTGGGTATTTATGATTTTTAGATGTAAAACTGACCTGAAAAATAGCAAGAACGATGTTATTATATAACGGAAATTTAGGGAGGGAGTGGATTGAAAGGTTTGCTCTCTTTTTATTTATCGGAAATGCTTAGGACTTAAGTCTACATTGAATCTATTTTTGAGATAAAGCACCATATATTAGAGTAAAATATCAGAACTGTATTTAGCCAATTTATGGAAGGTATGTGTCAAAAAAATCAATTGAAAAGTTGAGATCATGTTAGCATTTAGCCCATGACTATGTTTAAAAAATGCCACGTCAGGTACATTTTTTAAACACTGCATAATCAGGGACTGGTATATAAAGGTAGACCCGAGTCGCTTTAGAAAAAATCTTTGTTAATGCTTGCTTTTTTCTAAGTCGATTTGCAAAAAAATTGCCCGGTTTCGATCGGGTATTCAATGAGTGATGATGCCGCTGAGGGGCGTTATTGTTCATTAAACATATCAAGATTTTCTTGGTGTGGTGATAACGCCTCATGGCTTATGCCTTATGGGGGACTAGTATCATATTACCAATTTGATGCTAATAATCCTGGGTTTTGCTTAAAAAGCATCCTGAAAATGTTTTTGCAATAGGAAATGGGTCCACAAATGCAAGAAGTTGCTGACGCTCTGCGTCTTGACACTGAACTTTCCGCTGATAGTGCAGCGTATATTGAAGAACTTTATGAGCAGTATCTGACTGCTCCAGACTCAGTGGGTGCTGACTGGAGAGCGTACTTCGATAAATTCCCAAAAGGTGATCAACCACACAGTAATGTACGTGAGCAATTCCTACTTTTAGGTCGCAATTCAAGCCGTATTCAGCCTATTGTTCAGTCGACAGTCAGCTCAGAGCATGAACGTCGTCAAATTGGCGTGCTACAGCTGATTGCTGCGTACCGTAACCGTGGCCACCAGAAAGCAAAACTGGATCCATTAGGTTTGGCGAAGCGTGAAGTTGTGCCTGATCTAGATCTTGCTGCGCATGGTTTGACTCAGTCTGACCTGGATACAGTATTCAATACTGGCAACCTGGCGATCGGTAAAGAAGAGGCGACTTTGGCTGAAATGGTTCAGTCAATGGAAGCCACTTACTGTGGTTCAATCGGTGCTGAATACATGCACATCGTGGACACCAAAGAAAAACGTTGGATTCAACAACGTCTAGAAAGTGCACGCGGTCAATATGGCTTCAATGCTGATCAAAAGAAACATGTCCTTGAGCGTTTAACTGCAGCTGAAGGCCTAGAAAAATATCTTGGTAATAAATTCGTTGGTGCCAAACGTTTCGGCGTTGAAGGTGGTGAAGCATTCATCCCAATGGTCAACGAAATTATTCAGCGTGCAGGTTCTGTAGGCTGTAAAGAAGTTGTGATCGGTATGCCTCACCGCGGCCGTGTAAACCTTGTTGTTAACATCATGGGTAAAAACCCGGCTGACCTGTTTGGTGAGTTCGAAGGTAAATCTATTCACAAGAAAGGTTCCGGTGACGTTAAGTATCACCAAGGCTTCTCTTCAAACGTCATGACTCCGGGTGGCGAAGTTCACTTGGCATTGGCGTTTAACCCGTCACACCTGGAAATCGTTGGCCCTGTGGTTGAAGGTTCGGTACGTGCACGTCAAGTACGTCGTAAAGACATTGGCGGCGATGACGTATTGCCACTAATCGTACACGGTGATGCTGCATTTGCAGGTCAGGGCGTCAATCAGGAAACTTTCCAGATGTCACAAACTCGCGGTTATACCGTGGGTGGTACAGTGCACATTGTGATTAACAACCAGGTTGGTTTCACGACGTCTGATCCACGTGACGCGCGTTCTACAGAATACTGTACTGACATCGCTAAAATGATTCAGGCCCCGATCTTCCATGTCAATGGTGATGATCCTGAAGCTGTGGTGTTCATTTCACAACTGGCACATGACTTCCGTCATACATTCCGTAAAGACGTTGTGATTGACATGTTCTGCTACCGTCGTCGTGGTCATAACGAAGCAGATGAGCCGGCTGCAACTCAACCAATGATGTATCAAGTGATTAACAAGAAAGCGACCACGCGTACGCTTTATGCGGATCAGCTGGTACAACAGGGTGTTCTTGATCGTGCAAGTGCAGATCAGATGGTTGAAAACTACCGTGCAGACCTGGAAGCGGGTAATCATGTTGCCAATGCACTGGTACTTGAACCAAACAAAAAAATGTTTGTGGACTGGACGCCTTACTTAGGTCATGAGTACACAGATGAGTGGGATACAACTTTCCCAATCGAACGTCTAAAAGAGCTTGGCACGAAAATGCGTGAGCTTCCTGAAGGCTTCGTGATGCAGCGTCAAGTTGCGAAAGTGATCGATGATCGTCTGAAAATGCAAACGGGTGAAATGCCACTGAACTGGGGTGCTGCTGAAACTCTGGCGTATGCAACTGTACTAGATGATGGTTACTTGCTTCGTTTAACGGGTGAAGACGTAGGTCGTGGTACTTTCTCACACCGTCATGCAAAACTGCATAACCAAGTAGATGGTTCAACTTATCTTCCCCTATGTAACCTGAAAGAAAACCAGCCGCGTACTGCAATCTATGACTCTTTATTGTCAGAGATGGCTGTATTGGCATTTGAATATGGTTATGCGACGACTCTTCCTAAGAGTTTGATCATCTGGGAAGCGCAATTCGGTGACTTCGCAAACTGTGCACAGGTTGTAATTGATCAGTTTATCTCATCTGGTGAAACCAAATGGGAACGTGTATGTGGCTTAACCATGCTTCTTCCACACGGTTTTGAAGGTCAAGGTCCAGAGCATTCATCTGCACGTTTGGAACGTTTCTTGCAGCTATGTGCTGAAGACAACATGCAAGTCATCACACCGACCACGCCTGCACAGATTTATCATGCACTTCGTCGTCAAGCACTTCGTCCAATCCGTAAACCATTGATCGTGACTTCACCGAAGTCGCTTCTTCGTCATAAACTTGCAACGTCTACACTTGAAGAACTTGCAACTGGTTCATTCCAAACTGTGATTGATGAAGTCGATAACATCAACAAGTCAGACGTGACTCGTCTTGTACTTTGTGGTGGTAAGGTCTACTACGATTTAGTTGAAAAACGTCGTGAAAAAGAATTGAACAACACTGCAATTGTACGTATTGAACAACTATATCCATACCCAGAAAAACGCCTGGCAGAAGTGCTTGCGCAATATCCAAACGTTAAAGAACTTGTTTGGGCGCAAGAAGAACCGAAGAACCAAGGCGCTTGGTTGTTCATCGCACCGCGTCTATATGACGACGTGATGAAAGCGGGTAAACAAGTACGTATTAGCTATGCAGGCCGTGAAGCTTCTGCTGCACCGGCATGTGGTTCACCATATTTGCATGCAAAACAACAAGCTCAGCTCATCAACGACGCGCTTGCGATCGACGCTGAATAATCCAGGAGATTCTAAGTAATGGCAACCGAAATTAAAGCACCGGTATTCCCAGAGTCAGTTGCGGACGGTACGATCGCAACTTGGCACAAACAACCAGGTGAAGCAGTGTCACGTGATGAAGTGATCTGCGATATTGAGACTGATAAAGTTGTTTTAGAAGTTGTTGCTCCTGCAGACGGTACACTTGCATCTATTATTAAAGGTGAAGGCGATACTGTTCTTTCAGCTGAAGTCATTGCACAGTTTGAAGAAGGTGCTGTTTCTGGCGCTACGCAAACTCAAGCAGTTCAGTCTGAAGAGAAAGTTGAACAAGCTGCTGCGCAAACTGAAGCAGGTAATGCACCGATCGTTGAACGTCAACAAGTACAGGACCAGGCTCCAGCAGTGCGTAAAGCATTGACTGAATCTGGTGTTGCAGCTGCTGATGTTGCAGGTACTGGCCGTGGCGGTCGCATCACGAAAGAAGATGTGGCAAATCATCAAGCGAAACCAGCAGCACCTGCAGCGCAACCATTAAGCGTTGCAGTGGGCGAGCGTATCGAAAAACGTGTTCCTATGACTCGTCTTCGTAAGCGTGTTGCTGAACGTTTACTTGCAGCGACTCAAGAAACTGCAATGTTGACCACGTTCAACGAAGTGAACATGAAACCAATCATGGAAATGCGTGCTCAATACAAAGATGCATTCGAGAAGCGTCATGGTGCGCGTCTTGGCTTCATGTCATTCTTCGTTAAAGCAGCGACTGAAGCACTTAAACGTTACCCAGCGGTAAATGCTTCAATTGATGGTGATGACATTGTTTATCACGGTTACTATGACATCGGTGTTGCAGTTTCATCTGAGCGTGGTTTAGTGGTTCCTGTACTTCGTGATACAGACCGCATGAACTATGCTGAAGTTGAAAACGGCATCCGTGCATATGCTGGCAAGGCACGTGACGGTAAACTGGGTATTGAAGATATGACTGGCGGTACATTCACTATTACTAATGGTGGTACTTTCGGTTCATTGCTTTCTACACCAATTCTAAATACGCCACAAACTGCGATTCTGGGTATGCACAAAATCCAGGAACGTCCGATGGCGGTGAATGGTCAAGTAGAAATCTTGCCAATGATGTACCTTGCACTGTCTTATGACCACCGTTTAATCGATGGTAAAGAAGCAGTCGGTTTCCTTGTAACAATCAAAGAATTGTTAGAAGAGCCAGCGCGTCTTATCCTTGATCTGTAATTTATTCATTAAAAATCTCCCCTAACCCCTCTTTAAAAAGAGGGGAAGGTCCCTCTTTGGAAAAGGGGGATTAAAGGGGGATTAATTGGAGATAAACATGTCTCAATTCGATTTAGTCGTAATTGGTGGTGGCCCGGGCGGCTACGAAGCAGCAATTCGTGCAGCTCAACTTGGTTACAAAGTTGCGTGTATTGAAAAACGTATTCATAAAGGTAAACCATCTTTAGGCGGTACTTGTTTAAACGTGGGTTGTATCCCGTCTAAAGCTTTACTTGATTCTTCACATCGTTATGAAGATACCGTTCAGCATCTAGATGACCATGGTATTACGACCGGTGAAGTGAAGTTTGATCTTGCTAAAATGCTGGCTCGTAAAGACAAAGTTGTAGATCAATTGACTGGCGGTATCGATCAATTACTTAAAGGTAATGGCATCGAGTGGTTAAAAGGTACGGGTAAACTGCTTGCAGGTAAAAAAGTAGAATTTGTTTCTCACGAAGGTGAAACTCAAGTTTTAGAGCCTAAATACGTGATTCTTGCGACGGGTTCTGTGCCTGTAAATATTCCAGTGGCTCCTGTAGATCAAGACTTAATCGTTGATTCTACTGGCGCACTTGAATTCCCAGAAGTACCTAAGCGTTTAGGTGTGATTGGTGCTGGTGTAATCGGCCTTGAGCTTGGTTCAGTATGGCGTCGTTTAGGTGCAGAAGTTGTTGTATTTGAAGCAATGGATGCATTCTTGCCAATGGCTGATAAAGCTTTGGCAAAAGACTTCCAAAAACTATTAACTAAGCAAGGTATGGATATCCGTATCGGTGCGAAAGTTGCAGGTACTGAAATCAATGGTCGTGAAGTAACGGTTAAATATAACCAAGCTGGCGAAGACAAAACTGAAACTTTCGATAAATTAATCGTTTGTGTTGGTCGCCGCGCATATGCTGAAGGTTTATTGGCTGAAGATTCAGGCATTAAGTTGACTGAACGTGGTTTGGTTGAAGTAAATGATTGGTGTGCAACTTCTGTTGAAGGTGTATACGCGATTGGTGACTTGGTACGTGGTCCAATGCTTGCGCATAAAGCAATGGAAGAAGGCGTAATGGCAGTGGAGCGTATTCACGGTCATGCTGCACAAGTGAACTATGACACGATTATTTCTGTAATTTACACACACCCGGAAGCGGCGTGGGTAGGTTTAACAGAACAGCAAGCGGCTGAAAAAGGTCATGAAGTTAAAACCGGCCAATTCGGTTTTGCTGTGAACGGTCGTGCTTTAGCTGCGGGTGAAGGTGCTGGTTTCGTAAAGTTTGTTGCTGATGCGAAAACAGATCGTTTACTTGGTATGCACGTGATTGGACCTGCTGCGTCTGATATCGTACACCAAGGTATGATTGCACTTGAGTTCGTATCTTCAGTAGAAGATCTTCAGTTGATGACTTTCGGTCACCCGACATTCTCTGAAGTGGTACATGAAGCTGCACTTGCGGTTGATGGTCGTGCGATTCACGCGATCCAACGTAAGCGTAAGTAATTCGAAAAAAGAGCGACTTAGGTCGCTCTTTTTACATTTCATGGTTGTTTTTATTGGAACAATCATCTAAAAATAAAGATAACGATTTTAAGAAATGCTGGTACTGCTTTGACGGACGTCTGGGTGCTGGTGGGTTATAACAAGGCAAAGAAGTAATAAAAGGTTATTCAATGAATTTACATGAGTATCAAGCAAAAGCGCTATTAAAAAAATATGGTATGCCTGTACAGGAAGGGATACTTGCCACCAATGCCGATGAAACGGTGCATGCTTTTGAGCAGCTTGGTGGAAAGTTCGCAGTATTGAAAGCACAGGTGCATGCGGGCGGCCGGGGTAAGGCTGGTGGGGTAAAAGTGGTAAAATCGGCTGCCGAGGCTGCTGAATATGCCAACCAGATTATTGGTTCACGCTTGGTGACTTATCAGACTGATGCCAATGGTCAGCCGGTAAATAGCATTTTAGTCTCTGAGGACGTTTATCCGGTTGAGCGCGAGCTGTACTTGGGCGCTGTCGTAGATCGCTCGACTCGCCGCATCACTTTTATGGCGTCGACTGAGGGAGGTGTTGAAATTGAGAAAGTGGCCGAAGAAACCCCTGAAAAAATTATTAAAGTTGAAGTTGATCCTTTAGTCGGTCTAATGCCATTTCAGGCGCGTGAAGTTGCTTTTGCACTTAAACTCAAAGATGGACAAATCAATCAGTTTGTTAAAGTCATGACGGCTGCCTATCAGGCATTTGTAGACAATGATTTTGCACTTTTCGAAATCAATCCGCTGTCTGTGCGTGAAAATGGCGACATTCTGTGTGTTGATGCCAAAATCGGAATTGATTCAAATGCGCTGTACCGCTTGCCTGAAGTGGCGGCACTACGTGATAAGTCTCAAGAAAATGAACGTGAGTTAAAAGCGTCTGAGTTCGATCTGAACTATGTCGCGCTGGAAGGTAACATTGGTTGTATGGTCAATGGTGCTGGTCTTGCCATGGCAACCATGGATATTATCAAACTTTATGGCGGTCAACCAGCCAACTTCCTGGATGTGGGTGGTGGTGCAACCAAAGAGCGTGTAATTGAAGCTTTTAAAATTATCCTTGCCGATACTTCTGTGCAGGGTGTATTGATTAATATTTTTGGTGGAATTGTACGTTGTGACATGATTGCTGAAGCAATTATTGCAGCGGTTCAGGAAGTAAATGTGACCGTTCCTGTGGTTGTTCGCCTCGAAGGCAACAATGCGGAACTGGGTGCAAAATTACTAGATGAATCAGGTTTGAAATTGATTTCTGCACACGGTCTTGCTGATGCTGCAGAAAAAATCGTTGCTGCTGTAAAAGCTTAAAGGGGTATTGATCATGAGCGTATTAGTTAATAAAGACACTAAAGTATTGGTACAGGGCTTTACAGGCAAAAACGGTACATTCCATTCTGAACAGGCTCTGGCCTACGGTACTAAAGTCGTGGGTGGTGTAACCCCGGGTAAAGGTGGTCAAACTCATCTGGAACTGCCTGTATTTAATACCATGCGTGAAGCGGTAAAAGAAACAGGTGCAGATGCTTCGGTGATTTATGTTCCGGCACCCTTTGTACTGGATTCTATTGTTGAAGCGGTTGATTCTGGCATTGAGTTAATTGTGGTGATCACTGAAGGTGTACCGACCATCGACATGCTCAAAGCCAAACGTTATCTGGAAACCAATGGTAATGGCACACGTCTGATCGGGCCGAACTGTCCGGGTATTATTACGCCAGGTGAATGTAAGATCGGGATTATGCCGGGTCATATCCATCAACTAGGTAAAATCGGGATTATCTCGCGTTCAGGCACACTGACTTATGAGGCTGTGGCACAAACCACGAAACTGGGTCTGGGTCAGTCGACCTGTATTGGTATTGGTGGGGATCCAATTCCAGGTATGAACCAGATTGACTGCTTGAAACTGTTCCAGGAAGATCCGAAAACTGAAGCCATCATCATGATTGGTGAGATTGGTGGTACGGCGGAAGAAGAAGCAGCTGAATATATTCAATCGAATGTGACTAAGCCAGTTGTTGGTTATATTGCGGGTGTAACTGCACCTAAAGGCAAACGTATGGGTCACGCAGGTGCGATTATTTCAGGCGGTAAGGGTACAGCAGAAGAAAAGTTTGCTGCCTTTGAGCGTGCGGGTATGGCCTATACGCGTAGTCCTGCCGAACTTGGTTCAACCATGCTGCAAGTACTAAAAGATAAAGGTTTGGTTTGATATCCACATTAGACCTTCAATAAAAAAGCTCCCATCTGGGAGCTTTTTTATATCTCATTCTATTTTCAGGTTTTAGCTTTAAGGCTCTGAGTCATACCGTTGATGTCACCACCCTGAATACCAAGCTCACTCATCAGACTGTCAATAAGCGGTGCCTGGCTACGATAACGCAGGGCACTATTGACTACCTGATCTGACAGGGCAACATTGCTACCTTCATGATGGGCATCCGCCTGACAGGCACCGGGATGACCGCCATGTAGTCCATTAACCTGGAGAATCTTGATATCATCAATATTTTCCATTGGCTTGACACTTTCCCGGATAATTTCAGGCAAGTATTTCAGCATAGCCAGACGAATCTGCATTTCGACCTGTTCAGGTGACAGGACGTTATTGGCTTCATTGACCGCACGGGTACCTTCAGCATCGACTTGATACTGTTTCTCCATTGCCTGAGCCAGTAGAATTTTCGCATCCGCTTCGCCCTTGGCCTTCAGGCGGACTTTTTCTGCTTCGGCCTCAGCCGCAATTCGCACTGCTTCTGCGTCATCTGCTGCCGCCTGTTTGCCAGCTTCAGCGGCAACTGTAATGGCAATCGCATCTTTTTCAGCATGTTCTTTGGCTGCGACTAGTTCAACTGCCTTTTGACGCTCTGCTTGCTGGATTTGACGTACGGTGATGACTTCTTCTTCTGCTTTTACCGCTTGTGCACGTGCCTGATCGGCTTGGGCTTTGGCTTCAGATTCAGCACGTGATTTTTCCGCAATGGCAATGGCGCGATCCTGTTCAGCCAGTTCAATGGTTTTCTTTTGCTCGACCTGTGCTTTTTGAATCAGCTGGGCCTTTTGAATATTTTCATTTTCGACATCACGGGCGGCCAAAATACGCTTGAGTTCGACTTCTCGTTCAGCGGCAATTTGTGCTTCTTCTGCTTCACGTTTTTTGCCGGCTTCCTGAGCGGCAATTTCAGCCAGTTGTTCAGCTCGGCGAATGGCAATTTCACGTTCTTGCTGCAGTTTGGCATATTCTTCTTCACGAATAATTTGCAGGCGCGCCTGTTCAGCTTCCAGATTTTTAGTTTTGATCGCCAGATCGGTATCCTGTTCGATGTGGTTACGCTTGCGACGGCGGTCTTCAATGGTTTCAGTGAGCTTGGTCAGACCTTCGGCATCAAACGCATTTTGTGGATTAAAGTATTTAAATCCGGTCTGATCCAGTCCGGTTAGGGAAACCGTTTCAAGCTCCAGACCGTTTTTGTGCAAATCTTCTGAAACCACTTGTTGGACTTTTTGTACAAAATCGACCCGTTTTTCATGCAATTCTTCCATGGCCATTTCTGCAGCCACTGCGCGCAGTGAATCAACAAATTTACCTTCCACCAGATTTTTTAATTCATTGGGTGACATGGTTTTTTGACCAAGGGTTTGTGCTGCGGTGGCAATTGAATCTGCTGTAGGTTTGACTCGGACATAGAATTCGGCCATGACATCGACCCGCATCCGGTCACGGGTAATCAGTGCCTGATCATCAGCACGGCGGACTTCAAGGCGTAGGGTGTTCATATTTACTGGAATAATTTCATGTAACACCGGAAGCACGATTGCGCCTCCACCTAAAATCACTTTTTCTCCACCCCAACCGGTACGCACAAAGGAAATTTCTTTGCTTGAACGACGGTATAAGCGTGCAATGATGAGACCGAAAGTCACCAGTGCCACAAAAATAATTCCCGCAATAATTAAAATATTATATAAATCAAATGTTAACATTGTTATAAAGTCTCAATTGAGTGCTAGCTAAATAAAATTAAAGTGCAATGGCTTGAAAGCCGTTCTTGGTTTTGTGGGTTAGAACTACATTCTGACCTTGATTTAAAATTTGATTGTTTTCTGGTTCAACTAGAACATAATGAGTCTGGCCATGTTGATCCCGGACTTTGGCTTGTGCGGGAGAATTCACTTTGGCATCTCCGAGAATAATGGTCGCGGTACGTCCGATGAGTTCATCACTATGAATCGCAGAGGTTTCATCTTGAGGCAGGAGCTTGCTGGCGGCCATGGCAAGAAAGCGCACCACAGGCATACACAGAAATAGGCAGGCTGGAGAAATCAGCCAGACGTTAAATAGTTGGCTGGTCAGGCGCTCAAATATTCCCTGAATCAATAAACCGCTTAACCCATAACTGGTCAGGAAAATAATCAGCCAGATAAATAAAGGCAGACGCCCCAGATATAACCAGTCAAATACTTTGCTAAAAACACCGGGAGACTGATCCGGGCTTATTTCCGGTTGCAGGGGATCTTCAGGTAAAAACTGTTCGAAGATATGCTGAGAGCCGCCGAGCAGCAATAGAATACATTCTAGAGCAGCAAACATCAGCATTAGGCTAAGGCTAATACTAAATACGATATTTGATGGATGCGTAAACAGTTCCCACATTTTTTTTATCTCTATAATTATGTTTTTAGGAAAAGTGTCTGAAAGTTTTTATTGATATAACGATAACAGTAATTGTTGATTTTGTATGCAAAAAAATAACAAAAAACCTTATAAACAAGGATTGAATATATTGATTATTTAATAATTATTGAACTATTAAAATTAATAATAAACTATAAGTTAACTGGATGTTTGAGCAAGTAATGTCATAACGGCAATAGGAATTTGGCATTCTGTCTAAGCTTGTCTGAGAGTTTGATAGAGATACATCGAACTGAGTATCTCTAAATTTTTTTGTTCAAGCCTAAAGCAGGGCAGTCTGAATCCGGACTTTCATATCTAAAGTCTGTTGCAGAATATAGTGTTGCATCCATTTAACCTGTTCACCCATAGGATTGACCTTGACTGCAGTATTCAGGAAATCGAGATCAGGCTGCTTAAAAAGCTGCTGTTGCAAGGTTTGCTCCAAAATCTGGCTGTTGGTCGTCAAAGGTAATGCCACCAGATAGAACGCTTTAGGATAATTATAAAAGGCATATAATAAGTTAAAGGCTTTTTGATCACCTTTGAGGTTGCCAGCACCGATTTCGTAAGCTGCGTTCTGGTTGCTATAAGTAACGCCGACTAGAAATTCCCAATGACCTTCTTGCAAACGCAGACCAAACTGTAATCCGATTTGATCCGCGGTCAGCTCGTGTTGCAGATAAATATTTAGAGGCTTGCCATCATCACTGAAGGGTTCTTGCAAGACTAAAATATGTTGCTGATGCTGATAAATATAACCGGCAAGCTGAGCCTGTTCCAGACGGGTTTTTACAGTGATGAGATCAAAAGCGCTATAGGGCATAAACGAAGTATATATAAAGGGGAGAATTGAACTTACTCTAGTAATTTTTCAACTATTTGAGAACCACTACTTTAGATTATTTTTCTAGGATTTTATTGGCTTAGCGACAGGTTAATATATACCTCTACCATACAATATCCTCGCTTGAATTGTGCAAATCATTGATTCATAAAAACTGATATTCATTATTGATGAATTTTTATATGAGCTTTTGATATATCAATATCATAAAACAAGCAATGGATAGGATAAGTAAATCATTATAATGAATATAAATTTTCAAAAGTGTCATAAGTACACGTTTTTCTAAGCTGGTGTTGTCCATGTCGTTAAATGAGGAAAGACTTACTCATCTCAAACAGCTTGAAGCTGAGAGTATTCATATCATCCGCGAAGTTGCTGCCGAGTTTGAAAATCCGGTCATGCTGTATTCGATTGGTAAAGATTCAGCGGTCATGCTGCATCTTGCGCTAAAAGCGTTTTACCCAGCAAAACTTCCATTTCCATTATTACATGTCGATACAGGCTGGAAGTTTAAAGACATGATCACTTTCCGGGACAATATGGCGAAAACCCATGGTTTCGATTTGATCGTGCATCAGAATAAAGAAGGGGTTGAGGCAGGTATTAACCCGTTCGACCACGGTAGTTCTAAATATACCGACATCATGAAAACTCAGGGCTTAAAACAGGCCCTGGATAAATACGGTTTTGATGCTGCTTTTGGTGGCGCGCGCCGTGATGAAGAAAAATCACGTGCCAAGGAACGTGTTTATTCATTCCGTGATTCGAAACATCGTTGGGATCCGAAAAACCAACGTCCAGAACTTTGGAATCTTTATAACGGTAAAGTGAACAAGGGCGAAAGTATTCGTGTATTCCCATTATCTAACTGGACTGAGCTGGATATCTGGCAATACATCTATTTAGAAAGTATTCCATTAGTACCACTTTATTTGGCTGCAGAACGTCCTGTGGTTGAACGTAGTGGCACACTTATTATGGTTGATGATGAACGTATGCCTTTAAAAGAAGGTGAAGTTCCACAAATGAAATCGGTACGTTTCCGTACGTTGGGTTGTTATCCATTAACAGGTGCTGTGGAATCTACAGCCAATACCTTGCCGGAAATTATTCAGGAAATGTTGCTGGCAACCAGTTCTGAGCGTCAAGGTCGTATGATTGACCATGATGAAGCAGGCTCGATGGAGAAGAAGAAGCAGGAAGGCTACTTCTAATTTAATCTCCCCCCCTTGCGCAGCAATGCTGCTCACCTCTTTAAAAAGAGGGGGAACTCCTAAATCAGAACGGAGATAAAGTCCCTCTTTATTAAAGAGGGATTTAGGGAGATTAAAAAAAGATTCAAAACAACCGATTTCTAAAGAATATGTGGAGCTTTGAGCGATGTCTCATCAATCTGATTTAATCAGCCAAGATATCTTGGGCTATCTGAAACAACATGAAAATAAAGACCTGTTGCGTTTCCTGACTTGCGGTAACGTGGACGATGGTAAATCGACGTTAATCGGTCGTCTGCTGTACGATTCAAAATTGATTTATGAAGATCAATTACAGGCTGTGACCCGTGACTCGAAAAAAGTCGGTACGACAGGTGATGCACCTGACTTGGCACTTCTGGTTGATGGTTTACAAGCGGAGCGTGAGCAAGGCATTACCATTGATGTGGCATATCGTTATTTCTCGACAGAAAAACGTAAATTCATCATCGCGGACACGCCGGGACACGAACAGTACACCCGTAACATGGCAACCGGTGCGTCGACGTGTGACCTTGCGATCATTTTGATTGATGCGCGTTATGGCGTGCAAACCCAGACGCGTCGTCATACCTTTATTGCGAGTTTGCTCGGGATCAAGAACATCATTGTTGCAATCAATAAGATGGACTTGGTGGAATTCTCTGAAACGCGTTTCAATGAAATCCAGGCTGAATATGCGGCATTCGTTGCACAATTGGGCGACCGTAAACCAAGCAATATCATCTTTACGCCTATTTCTGCATTGAATGGCGATAACGTGGTGAACAAGTCAGCCAATACGCCATGGTACACTGGTGAAACGCTGATGGGTACACTTGAATCGGTGGAAATTAACCGTAGTTCAGCGAAGCAGGATTTCCGTTTCCCTGTGCAATACGTGAACCGTCCAAACCTCGACTTCCGTGGTTTCTGCGGTACGATCGCACTTGGCGATATCAATGTTGGCGATACCGTAACAGCATTACCTTCTGGTAAATCATCGACTGTCAAAGAAATTGTCACTTTTGATGGCAATCTTGAGCATGCAGTTGCAGGTCAGGCAGTGACTTTAACGCTTAACGATGAAATTGATATTTCACGTGGTAACGTGTTAATTCGTGCGGATCAAGCTGTTCCAAATATTTCCCGTTCAGTTCAAGCGACTGTTGTGTGGATGGCAGATCAACCACTTGTACTGGGTAAGCTGTACAACATCAAGATTGGTACGCAAACCGTTCCGGCAAAAGTAACGGCAATTCATTACCGTACCAACGTTAACACATTGGAAAAAGTTCAGGTGGATAAACTTGAGCTAAATGCAATCGCCAATGTGACTGTTGAATTTGATGCACCAGTGGTCTTTGACCGTTATCAAGACAGCCGTTTCACCGGTTCGTTTATCTTCATCGATCGTTTGAATAACGTGACGATTGGTGCTGGTATGGTGGAAGAATCAGTTGAATGGTCTGCACACGATGAGCCTGTCACTGCAGAAGCACGTGCGGCACGTTTGGGTCAAAAACCTGCTGCGGTGACTGTATCTGGTAAAGCTTTGGAAAATGCTCAGGCGCTAGAAAGCTTGCTGATTCAGCAAGGGATCGTTGCTATTGCTAAAGCAGGTTTGAATGCGGAGCAGGTTGCACTGGTTCGTGAAACTGGTGTGGTTGTGATTACTGATGCTGCTGAAGGTACAGACACGACTTTAACCGTAGATACAGTTGAAGAACTTGCTGAGAAGATTGTGGAATTGGTTCGTCTATAAGACTGGACTGATTTGAAGAAACCCGCTGAAAAGCGGGTTTTTTATTGCCTAAATTTTGATTGCATGAAAATCATTCGATTAGTCAAAATGTGATCTTTCAATTTACTAGTCAATTAATACAATACTCCCTAGATTTGGGGAATATATGAAAAAATTAATATTGCTGGCTGGCTTGTGTGTGGCTTTTGGAGCTGAAGCCAAACAGAGCAGCCAAAGCGTTGAAGCAATCAAGCAAAAAATAATCCAGCAGTCGATTGAGAATTATCCGGGAAATTGTCCGTGTCCTTACAATACTGCAAGTAATGGTAGTCGTTGTGGTAAGCGTAGTGCTTATAATCGTGCAGGCGGATATGCGCCGCTGTGTTATCCGGAAGATGTGAGTGATCGAATGGTAAAGGAATATAAAGGGCGTAGTTAATTAAAGGCTCCGTATTTAGATAGTGAACTAAAAGAAATATTTTTGTTAGATTTGGCTTCACATGGGTAATTATTCATAAGAATCATTGAGGACTAAGGCCAGAATTGCTTTCATTTCGGTTAAACTTTTCACGCCTGCAATCCTTTTAATAATTTCTCCATTTCTAAAAATAAGCGTAGAAGGCAAACCATAGGCATTATAGCGCAAGGTTAAAATCGGAGACTGATCCACATTGATCTTGCCAAATTTAACTTCAGGATTTACCTCAGCATAGTATGTCGCCAGTTCGGCAAAGATCGGAAAATTCTGAACACAGGGCTTGCACCAGTCTGCATAAAAGCGAATCACGGCAAAACCTTCAAACCACTCAAAATCACTGTAATTGTTTTCGTTATATTCGATCACTTGGGTCATGGTTGGCCTATTATCAATTTCCTGAATAGTCCCCCGATTATACATAAGTCCGATGTAGCTTCATTCCTCATGCTAACTATGTTCAAATAAGTCCAAGATATATAAAATGCATAGATTAGGGAAAGAAATCATGTCGCAACAAACCATGCAGCAAGTCATTATTACAGAACCAGGTGGTGTCGATAAACTCGCTTATGAAACGGTGACTGTACCTGAACCTAAAGCAGATGAAGTTCTGGTGAAAGTTCATGCCTTTGGTATTAACCGTCCAGATATCCTGCAGCGTCAAGGCTTATATCCGATGCCGAAAGGGGTAACGCCAGTTCCTGGCCTGGAAGTGGCAGGTGAGGTGGTTGCGGTTGGTAGCGATGTGAGTCAGTTTAAAATCGGTGACAAGGTTTGTGGCCTGACCAATGGTGGCGGTTATGCTGAATATTGCGTCGTACCTGAAAGCCAGACCTTGAATATTCCTGAAGGTGTAAGTTTTGTACAGGCAGCGGCCATTCCTGAAACTTTCTTTACTGTATGGGCGAACGTGTTCCAGATGGGTAAGGCCAAAGCAGGAGAAACTGTACTGGTACATGGTGGAACGAGCGGGATTGGTACGACTGCTTTAATGTTGTGTAAACCACTCGGAATCAAAACTTTTGCAACTGTCGGTTCAGATGAAAAAGTTGCGGCTATTTCTGATTTAACCACGGCTATTAATTATAAAACTCAGGACTTTGAGCAAGTTATTAATGAAGCCACTGACAATGGTGGTGTCGATGTCATTTTAGATATGGTCGGTGCACCATATTTAGAGCGTAATTTGAATTTGTTGCGCCGTGATGGACGTCTGGTCTATATCGCTTTCTTGGGTGGTGCCAAGGCCAAAGAAGTCAAACTGGGTCAAATCATGATGAAACGTCTGACCATTACCGGTTCGACCATGCGTGCACGCAGCACGGCTGAAAAAGCGGAAATTGCACAAGGCCTGAAAGAGCAGATTGCACCATTGTGGGCAAAAGGCGAATGTCTCCCGATGATCTATAAAACGTTTAAGTTCGATCAGATTCAGGATGCTCATGCCACAATGGATACTGGAGAGCATGTGGGTAAAGTTGTAGTTGAAATTATTTAATACGAGATAAGTGATTCAAAAAAAGCCAGTAATTTTACTGGCTTTTTTTAATTTTAAGTAAAATATTATTACAAATAAATATATAAAATCTTGAATAAAAATTAAAAAATGTTAACCGTTCGACACAACCTGTCAATTATGACACGTAAATTGCATGTATAGATAATTCCGACCAAATGGTTAAACATTCACATGAATGTGAGAGGGAAAATAAGATGAAAATTATTTCAACAGCATATAGTTCAAAACATAGTTTAAGAGCATTACGACGTATTCATAAAATGATTATTCGCGGAACCATCAGTTGGGTAGAGTTACATAAAATGTATCGGGCGATGCTGCATCTGGAGCGTTATATAGAAAGATTAACAATACAAAATCGTCATTCAAGCAAGAAAGCATCCAGAAAATCCAAATAAGATCTTGTATTTTTAGGGTGAATAAAGGATCAAGATCTGATGCAAAAAAAATATCTTAGACTTTGTCCTAATATTATTCATTGATCGGCATTCAGTATAATCATTCAACATCTAGCGATAAATAAGTACATGAGAATGTATTAAGTGGGGATTTATGAAGCGCCCAGCTTCAACACATGAGCGTCTTGCAGAGCGTTTAGCCAGAATTTTGACCAAATTAAACGTCGGATATCAACTCCGGGCTGCAGAGCTAGCTGCAGAATTTCAGGTCAGCACCCGCACCATTGAGCGCGATTTTGATCGTCTAGGCTCTTACTTACCCTTACTTCAAGATGAACAGAAACGATATTATCTGGAACCCTCTTATTTAGGGCGGTTTAAATTGCAGGATATCCAGACTTTTGCCCAGCTTTCGGGGATCAGTGAGTTGTATCCGGCGTTGGATATGTCTTTTATGCGTGAACTGCTGGATGAGCGGGCAAATCAGGTATTTTCGGCAAAAGGCTATTATTTTGAAGATGCCAAACAGTTTGCCGAGCATTTCAAGCTGCTTGCAGGTGCAATCTATAAACGTCAGCAGGTTGAGTTGCAATATTCAGATCAATTGCGAATCATTAAGCCTTATCGCTTGATTCACCATCATGGTATCTGGTATCTGGTGGGCGTAGATCAGGACAAGTTGCGCACTTATCGCTTAAGTCAGGTGCAACAGCTCAAGCTGGTTTCTAAGGCGGAGAGCTTTGCGCATGATCCTGAAATACTGAAAATGCTGGCAGATGAAGACAGCATCTGGTTTGGGCAGCAAAAGCAGCAAGTCTTAATCAGGGTACAACCTGAAGTCACGGTCTTTTTTAAAGAGCGCCGTTTATTTCCAGAACAGCAGATCGAGCAGGAAGCCGAGACTGGAGAGTTAGTGATCAGTTGCCAGATTCGTCACGAAATGCAGTTGTTGCCTTTGGTGCGTTACTGGTTGCCCTATGTGAAAATTATTGAGCCGATTCATTTTCAGCAGAAACTGGAACAGGATTTGCAAGGATATTTACGTTCTGCTGGATGATATTGAGAAAGCAGAGCAGGAGGGCCTGATTAATGATGACACTTTAAATGGGAATTTAATTTACTTATTTTTTGACTAACTAAATTACAGACATAAAAAAACCAGCTTTCGCTGGGTTCTTTATTTGCACCATCTTTCTATAGTAGAAGAATGGTGCCCGAGGCCAGACTCGAACTGGCACGCTTTGTGGGCGGGGGATTTTAAATCCCCTGTGTCTACCGATTTCACCACTCGGGCTTTAACAAGATGGAGGCGGAGGTCGGAATCGAACCGGCGTCCACGGAGTTGCAGTCCGCTGCATGACCACTCTGCCACCCCGCCGCGTCTTGTTGATGCGTATATTAGCAAGCTCAGAAAAAAAAACAATAGTGTATTCATCTGTATGCGCATAAAAACATCATCTGGCGGAAAATATTTAAATTATTCATGTAGAATGTGCAAAATTGATTCATATCAACACTTGGGAGAAGTGCCGTGGCATTAGTTCTAGACGGTCGTGCATTGGCGAAGCAAATTGAAGCTGACTTGTTTACTCGCGTAGAAGCGCTGAAAGCAAAATCAGGTCGTACTCCAATTCTTGCGACGATTTTGGTAGGTGACGATGGTGCATCTGCAACTTATGTTCGCATGAAAGGCAATGCCTGCCGCCGTGTTGGTATGGATTCATTCAAAGTGGAACTTCCTAAAGAAACCACAACTGAAGAATTATTGGCTGAAATTGAAAAATTAAATGCAAATCCTGATGTGCACGGTATTCTGCTTCAGCACCCGGTTCCTGCGCAAATTGATGAGCGTGCCTGTTTCGATGCAATCTCGCTTGAAAAAGACGTAGATGGTGTCACTTGCCTGGGCTATGGTCGTATGGCAATGGGTGAGGCAGCCTATGGTTCAGCGACGCCTGCGGGTATTATGACTATCCTGAAAGAGAACAACATTGAAATCGCTGGTAAACATGCGGTAGTTGTAGGTCGTTCTGCAATTTTGGGTAAACCAATGGCTGCGATGCTGCTAGAAGCGAATGCAACCGTAACCATTTGCCATTCACGTACTCAAGATCTTGCAAGCTTTGTTAAGCAAGCAGATATCATTGTCGGTGCGGTAGGTAAAGCAGAATTAATTCAAAAAGACTGGATCAAACAAGGTGCAGTGGTTGTTGATGCTGGTTTCCATCCACGTGATGGCGGTGGTGTTGGTGATATCCAACTTGTTGGCATTGAAGAAATTGCTTCTGCTTACACACCAGTTCCGGGTGGTGTAGGTCCAATGACGATTACCACTTTAATCCGTCAAACGGTTGAAGCTGCTGAGAAAGCGCTAGGTTAATAAACAGACCTCTCCCTGACCCTCTCCTGAAAGGAGAGGGGGAAGTTCATTGTGAAAATAATGGATGCTCCTTCTCCCTGTGGGAGAAGGTTGGGATGAGGGTAATATCTAAAATATAAGAGTTCTTCTGACACATATAACGAATAAAAATCCAATGAGCTGTACTTTCCAATTCTCCAAAGCCCCAGAACATCTACTAGAAGCCTTGCATGATGTGATTCCATGCTGTGAGCTGCATGCACAGCAATTGCCGGATACACCAATTTCCCTGTGGCTGATTCCGCCAGTATTCCCAACAGATAAGCTGGATGATGAAGTCATCCGTCGCATCTGGAACGATACACCGTATTGGATCTTTTGCTGGGCCTCAGGCTTGGCGATGGCTCAATGGCTATTGGCAGAGCCGCATCATGTCAAAGATAAAGTTGTACTGGATTTTGGCGCAGGTTCAGGTGTAGTGGCGATTGCAGCGAAAATGGCAGGTGCAAAACGCGTTATTTGCTGTGACATCGATCAAGTGAGCTTAGATGCTTGTCGTGCCAATGCAGAGCTAAATGATGTCGAGCTTGAATATCTGGATGATCTGTATAAGGCAGAGCAGGTGGATATTCTGTTAGCCGCAGATGTGCTTTATGATCAGTGCAACCGTTTCTTCCTGGATGAGTTTTTAAAATTTGCACCTGAAGTCTGGGTTGCAGATAGTCGAGTAAAAAACTTTAGTCATCCTCAATATGAAAAACTGGATGAGCGTAGTGCTACGACCTGGCCGGATCTGGATGAATCACCAGAATTTCGTAATGTCAGTTTCTATAAAACACGTTAAAGTTGAAAAATCAAAAAGGGTGGTTAGCCCTTTTTGATTGTCTTGCTCTGATTAAGTAACTAAGTATCAGATATTAAGAACAAGTATAACGAATAACGCGCATGGTCGTTGGGCGGGCTTCTAAGGCTTCGCGTGCACCCGGGTTCTCGCTATTATGTAAATCAGGCGTATTGCTCAAGCTGATTTGCGTGCGGCTATTACCCAGTTGACGGCCATAGTTTTCCTGTTCCACAGTTGGATTAAAAATTTCATTGGTGCTTAAAATCTGGATATTGTAAGTTTTGGAATTTCCTAATACGTGTCTGCAGGCAGCTTGCAAGCGGTTTTCATCCTGGCTTGGTCGTCCTGAAAGGGTGTAGCTCAGGGTTGCTGTATTGCCTGAACGTTCCAGAATTTCATAGCCACTTTGTCCATTGAATTGATGGGGTGTGGTCTGACATGCACTCAGTACAAAACTGCTTGCAACCACAGCCAAAATTACTGTTGTTCTTTTCATATTTATAGTTCCTGAAGTCTTGGTTTAAGTATGCCATATTTTGCTTAAGCAGCTGCTCTAGTCAATTGTGATCAATTGTTTAAACAGTCAATAAAAAAGGCCGCTTACGCGACCTTTTTTAAATTAAATCAGCAATTAAGCAGATTTAACCGCAGCAATAAGTTCTGCTTGACGAGTTTTTAACGCTTCTGGTAAACGCTCACCTAGCTTGTCGAACAATTCAGTATGGCTTTCAAGCTCTTTGATCCATTGATCTTTGTCTTGAGAAGTTACTAGGTCAAACTGTTCTTTAGTGAAGTCAGAACCAGTCCAGTTCAGCTGTTCGTAAGTAGGAACTAGGCCGATTGGTGTTTCAACAGCATCAGCACGACCTTCACAACGGTCAATGATCCACTCAAGAACACGCATATTTTGACCGAAACCAGGCCATACGAAGTTGCCTTCAGCATCACGACGGAACCAGTTCACGTTGTAGATACCTGGAAGTTTGTTGCCAGCAGCAGCAGCTTTCGCACCCACTTGCTCACCCATTTCTAACCAGTGCGTGAAGTAATCTGCCATGTTGTAGCCCGCGAATGGAAGCATCGCGAACGGGTCACGACGAACAACACCTTGTTGACCAACAGCAGCAGCAGTTGTTTCAGAGCCCATCGTTGCAGCTTTGTAAACACCGTCAACCCAGTCAAATGCTTCTGAAATTAGAGGCACAGTGTCTGCACGGCGACCACCGAAGATGAACGCAGAAATTGGCACGCCAGCTGGATTTTCCCAGTCAGCGTCAATAGAAGGGCATTGACCAGCTGCAACTGTGAAACGAGCATTTGGATGCGCTGCTTTTTCTTCGCCAGTGTGTGGTTGACCTTTCCAGTTAGTCAGGTTGGCAGGCGCTTCTTTAGTCAGACCTTCCCACCATACTTCACCGTTGTCAGTCACAGCGACGTTTGTATAAATCACGTCTTTGTGCATGGTTGCCATACAGTTCGGGTTGGTCTTGGTGTTGGTACCAGGCGCTACACCGAAGAAGCCAGCTTCAGGGTTGATTGCATATAAGCGACCGTCTTCACCTGGTTTGATCCAGGCAATATCATCACCTACAGTTTCAATCTTCCAGCCTTCATAGCCTGCTGGTGGAATCAACATAGCGAAGTTTGTTTTACCACATGCAGATGGGAATGCAGCTGCGATGTAGTGTTTTTCGCCTTGTGGATTGGTCACGCCAAGGATCAGCATGTGTTCAGCTAACCAGCCTTGTTGACGACCCATAAATGATGCAATACGTAATGCCAGGCATTTTTTACCCAACAATGCGTTACCGCCATAACCAGAACCATAAGACCAGATCTCACGAGTTTCTGGGTAATGCACGATGTATTTTTCTTTGTTGCAAGGCCATGCAACATCTTTTTCGCCGTTCGCAAGCGGAGCACCTACAGTGTGTACGCAAGGAACGTATTCACCGTCAGTACCAAGAACGTCATAAACAGCTTTACCCATACGAGCCATTTTAGACATGCTTACTGCAACGTAAGGAGAGTCAGTTAACTCGATACCGATATGAGCGATATGAGAACCCAATGGACCCATTGAGAATGGAACCACATAAAGTGTACGACCTGCCATTGAACCGTCAAATAAACCGTTCAATTTTTCGCGCATGACAGCAGGTGCTTCCCAGTTGTTGGTCGCGCCAGCATCGTCTTTGTTTTCAGAACAGATGTAAGTACGATCTTCAACACGTGCTACGTCAGAAGGATCAGAATTTGCAAGATAAGAACCAGGATGAGTTTCTTGATTCAGCGCTTGCATTGTGCCGTTAGCGATCATCAAGTCGATATAACGTTGATATTCTTCTGCGCTACCGTCACACCATTCAATTTTTGCTGGTTTTGTTAATTTAGCAATCTCTTCCACCCAAGCAATAAGCTTAGGGTGACGAACGAATTCTGGTGCGTTCACTTGGGTCATGGTGAGGCCTATCTCAAATGTGTACAAATTAGATGTACAAAGTACAATCCGAGCAATAAAAAATATCGCCCAGATGAAATATGAAAAAAAGTGGCTGTATTAAAGCATAAAATGATAAAAAAAATAAGACCAAAGAAGTGCTAGATTTCTTTTGGAATATAATGCTATTTTATTTATAAATACAAGTAAAACAACAAGATAAAATTAAATATTTGAATTATTGATTCTATTTATTTAAATGATGAATGGTATTTATTTTAAAAATTAATATTAAAATCATTATCTTAATTTTATAAGATCTCTAATATTCATTATTGATTAAATAAATGGTTGCCATTTGAATTTTACATAAAGCCACTGTTAATTGTCTATGAATTGGACAAAATGCCAATAGGCTTCAATGAAATTGCGCGAAAAATGTCTAATCAATCTAAACCCTTATCGCTGATTTTTAATCACAAAGCTGGTTTTCGCATACAGGGGCCAGAAGGCATTTATGAACAGCTGATCGATATATTTTCAGCGCAGGGTTATCAAACTAAAGCTTATGAAATCAATGATTCACAGCAATTTGATAAAATTATGGTTGAGGTGCTTGAACAGCATTTGGCATCTAGCGAGTCAGGAATCATCGTTGCGGCAGGCGGAGATGGCACTTTAAATACAGTCGCCAAACATGTGTTGAATACGCAAATTCCTGTCGGTATTTTGCCTTTAGGGACTTTTAACTATGTGGCCAGATTATTGGGGATTCCGCTGGATTTGCTTGAAGCGGCAAAAGTGATTGCGACAGGACAGCCACAACGTATGAATGTTGCTCGTATCAATCAGGAAATTTATCTGAATAATGCCAGTTTAGGTCTATATCCTTTATTTATTAAAAAACGTGAAGACTATAATCGTATTTTTGGTCGCTTACCGCTACATGCCTATACTTCTGCACTGGATGTTTTAATTCGCGACCGTAAAGAATTAAAACTAAAAATCTGGGTGGATCAAAAGAAATATCCGGTAAAAACACCACTGATTTTTTTTGGCAATAATCCCTTGCAACTGGCGGATATGAAAATGCGCATTGCAGAAGCGGCTGAAAAAGGCAAAGTGGCGGGAGTTGTAGTTTCTAAAAGTGATAAGCTTACTTTATTTAAGCTAGTGTATCAGCTGATTCGTGGCAAGATTGACCAGGCATCGGATGTTTATAGTTTTGCAGCCGATCAAGTTCGAATCGAATCCCGAGCCAAGAAACTGATGGTAGCGATTGATGGGGAAATTGTGGAAATGGCCCCGCCACTCAATATTTCTGTATTAAAAGATAGCCTAAACGTAATGGTGCCACATGATCCTGCATCTATCTGATCTGCATTTTGGAACAGAGAAGCCGGAGTGTTTAGAAGCGATTCGGCATTTCTGTCAGACCCATCCACTTGAAGCCGTCGTCATCAGTGGTGACCTGACTCAGCGCGCACGTTTGGGTCAATTCTTTGCCTGCAAAAAATTTTTAGATCAGCTCAATACGCCTTATATGGTGATCCCGGGGAATCATGATATTCCGCTCTATCATTTGTGGAATCGGCTTTTCAATCCATTTACCCGTTACCAGATTTTTTTTGGTGAATTGGAGCCAATATTTGAAACTGAAAATTTTTATCTGATTGGGGTGAATTCGATCCGACGTCGATATCATACCAAAGGGCATTTATCCCTTGAGCAGATTCAGCGTATTGACCTGACGCTGGCGCAGGCGCCTGCTTCCAAATTAAAAATCATTGTCAGCCATCAGCCTTTTTATGTGCCTTTTCAAAATAAGCGCGGTTTCAAGGACAGCCCATTGATGGCCAAAATTGCTTTAGAGGCCTGGGCAGAGCATGGTCTGTTTGGGGTGTTGCATGGGCATCTGCATCAACCGGCGATTTATGATTTGAATCAGATGTTCGGATTGGGGATGGATCATCCTGTATATGATGTACATGCAGGGACTTCTGCGTCAAATCGTCTACATAAAGATGAACCGAACAGCTTTAATCTGATTGATGCCACAGGAAAAATTTCTCAATATTTATTCGATGAAGTGGCACAAGCCTTTATGTTGAAGGCTGATCTGCCGAATAAATAGACGAAAACCTATGATTCGTTAAAAAAAACCAATTTTTTTTCATTTTTGCCCTTGAAGCGTTTTATTCCATCTCCATAAAAGTGACATCAAAAATTTTTGATGATGACCCATGGAATAATTAAGTCGTCATCAGTGACCTAAAAAAGACTTAGTCTGATGGAGTTATTTATGAGCAACATTCGTCCATTACATGACCGCGTTGTTATTCGTCGTGTTGAAGAAGAAACTAAAACAGCTGGGGGCATTTTACTTCCAGGTTCGGCTGCTGAAAAACCTGCTCAAGGTGAAATCATTGCAGTTGGTAATGGTCAAATCACTGACAATGGCGTACGCGCGTTAGACGTAAAAGTTGGCGACAAAGTATTGTTCGGTACTTATGCAGGCACTACTGTAAAAGTAAACGGCGAAGAGCTTTTAATCATGAAAGAATCTGACATTTTAGCGGTATTAGAAGCTTAATCTGCGCTAAAAAAGTTTTATTCATTCCAAATCAGATTTTGTAAAGATACAACAATATTCGGAGTCAAATATGTCAGCTAAAGACGTAAAATTTGGTGATTCAGCTCGTTCAAAAATGATTGCTGGTGTAAACACCCTTGCAGATGCAGTAAAGGTTACTTTGGGTCCTAAGGGCCGTAACGTTGTTATCGACCGTTCTTTTGGTGCACCGCACATCACTAAAGATGGTGTCACTGTTGCCAAAGAAATTACGCTGAAAGACAAGTTCGAGAACATGGGTGCTCAACTGGTTCGTGAAGTTTCTTCAAAAACCAATGACATCGCAGGTGATGGTACAACGACTGCAACTGTATTGGCACAAGCAATTTTGAATGAAGGCATCAAGTCAGTAACAGCGGGTATGAACCCAATGGACTTGAAACGCGGTATCGATATTGCGGTACGTTCTGTTGTTGAGAATATCAAGGCAACTGCAAAACCAGCATCAGACTCTAAAGCGATTGAGCAAGTAGGTTCGATTTCTGCTAACTCTGACACGACTGTAGGTCAGCTGATTGCGCAAGCAATGGAAAAAGTGGGCAAAGAAGGCGTAATCACGGTTGAAGAAGGTTCAGGCTTCGAAGATTCGCTTGACGTAGTTGAAGGTATGCAGTTTGACCGCGGTTATATTTCTCCGTACTTCGCGAACAAGCAAGATACTTTAACAGCTGAACTTGAAAATCCATTCATTCTTCTTGTTGATAAAAAAATCAGCAATATTCGTGAGTTGATTACAGTACTTGAAGCTGTTGCTAAAACTGGCAAACCGCTTTTAATCATTTCTGAAGATGTTGAAGGCGAAGCGCTTGCGACACTTGTTGTCAACAACATGCGCGGTATTATCAAAGTATGTGCGGTGAAAGCACCTGGTTTTGGTGATCGTCGTAAAGCTATGCTTCAAGACATCGCGATCTTGACTGGCGGTACTGTGATTTCTGAAGAAATCGGCATGCAGCTGGATCAAACGACGCTTGATCACTTGGGTACAGCACATAAAGTAACTGTATCTAAAGAAAATACTGTAATTGTAGATGGTGCTGGTAATGCTGGCCAAATCGCTGACCGTGTACAGCAAATCCGTGCACAGATCGAAGAATCTACTTCAGAATATGACAAAGAAAAACTTCAAGAGCGTGTAGCGAAACTTGCTGGCGGTGTTGCTGTCATCAAAATCGGTGCTGCAACTGAAGTTGCAATGAAAGAGAAAAAAGACCGTGTAGATGACGCGCTTCATGCGACTCGCGCTGCGGTTGAAGAAGGTGTCGTTGCGGGTGGTGGTGTTGCACTAGTACGTGCTGCATCTGCACTTGAAGGCGTAACAGGCGCGAATGATGACCAAAACGTAGGTATCAACATTCTTCGTCGTGCGATTGAAGCACCGCTTCGTCAAATCGTATCTAACGCAGGTGATGAGCCTTCTGTAGTGATCAACGCTGTGAAGAATGGCGAAGGTAACTTCGGTTATAACGCTGCAACTGGCGAATATGGCGATATGCTGGAAATGGGTATTCTTGACCCTGCTAAAGTAACGCGTTCTGCACTTGAGCACGCCGCTTCTGTTGCTGGCTTGATGCTGACCACTGAATGCATGATCACTGAAATCCCAGAAGACAAACCTGCAATGCCTGATATGGGTGGCATGGGTGGTATGGGCGGCATGATGTAATTCATCATCCGAGCATTTCATAAAAAATCCCCGCAATAGCGGGGATTTTTTTATGCGTTTACAAAATTATGATGCGGACTTTTTAACTAATTTATAATTTAAATTACTGTCGATTTTTTTACCTGATTTCATCTCGCGTGCTTCAACAAAATTTTCACCAACAAAGAATTTACGGTTTTCAGCTTTGTTATCTAATGTGATGATTGAAGGATCTTGAGGGTCAAAACTGAAACTACCTTTAGTTTCCGTCTCATTATTTCCAGCTTTACCTAAATATTCCTCATTTAGCTCATAGGTTTTATCCGGATTGAGATCTAACTCGACCTTAATCCCTTCACAGTCAGCACAAGGAAAAACACCTTCGTATTCACCTGCCCAATCTAGCGAAGTTTCTGCGCTATCAGCACGGTTCACACTAGTATCCGCGTTATTTTGCTCCATCATGGCTGGGCTGGGTTGAGCATTATTACTCATCGGCTCATTATCATTGGGCTTTGAACAGGCGGTTAAAGCTCCTGCAAGAACGACTGCTATCGCAGCAGTAAGCGTTAATTTTTTCATTGTTTTAACCCTATTAAATTATTTGTTATGAATTACATTAAAAGTAGTCAGTACAGATAAATAGGGCAATCTTGTTAAAGTTTGATTCATTAGGTGAATGAGGCCAGAGTTATTGATAAGTGAGCAGGATTTAAGAATTTTTAGCCAAGTTTAAAGTCACTTTATGCTGTTTCGTTAACCAATTCTGAACGCTATGATTAGAAAATAATGATAATGCGGAGGGGATAATGAAATTAGAACAAGAAAATAATCTGATTGCAAAAATTTATGATGCTGCTGTATTGCCATCTTTGTGGCTGGACGTGATCAAAGATATCGTGAGCTATACTAAAAGTAAGAGTGCAATTTTTACCGGTCTGGATCAGCTTAATCCAGGCTATGATTTTGTCTATACGCACAATATCCCGAATGAAAGTTTGGCCGCTTATCAAGATGAGCGTATCAGAGTGATTGATATGAAACTGCATATGCCATTATGGAATGCGATCGAGATGGGCGATGCATTGAGTCATAACTGTCAGCACTATGCAGAACAGCCGGGTACGGATCATTATGTTTTCTATGAGAAGTGTTTAAAGCCTGGTGGTGTATCTTATCTGGCGGGCGTATTGCTGGATCGGGGAAATTATCGTTGGGCAGTACTGGGTATTCATCGTGCACCTGAAGTACAGCCTTTTGAACAGCCTGAGCTGGATTTTCTAAGACGTATCAGTATCCATTTACGCCGGGCTTTGCAAATTCACCGGCAAATCAACTTGATTCAACAAGATAATTTAAGCTTGTATACCGTATTGGATAGTTTAAAAACCGGGATTGTACTGCTCGATCAAAACCTGTGTTTAAGTTATTCCAATCCTGTTGCGCAAAAGATGCTTGATCAAAGTTCATGTCTGGATCTGGATATACATAACCGTCTAAAAACCAATTATAGTCAGCAGATACGTTTTGATCAGCTTCTGGAAAGTGCTTTGCTGGAAGATACGACCATTCAAACTGAAGTGGGTGGAGTCCTGGCGTTGAGTGATGGGGCAGGCTCGCAATTCATGCTGACGGTAGTGCCCTTTAAGAAATTAAGAAATATGCAACATTTACAGTCTGCTCAGCATCAGATTGCATTATTTATGACGGATAAAAACCAGCATTATTCCCTGTCAAGAACTTACCTACAACAGTGTTACCAACTTTCCAAACGAGAGTTTGATTTATGTGAGTTGTTAATTAATGGTTATAAAATAGAAGATATTGCAGAACAGTGTGGCATTACGCTGAGTTCGGTACGGACGTATTTTAAAAATATTTATGAAAAAACCCAATGTTGTTCGCAAATCGAACTGATGCATTTATTGATGGGCTGTACCATTCAATTTGAACATATTGATTAAAATGATCCGGTTTAAAGTGAAAATTTAAGATAGTTTCTCCAAATCAATTGACCCGTTCTCAGTTAGACGGGGTTTTGGAGTTTAAGCTAAAGGCAAGAAGGTTATGAGAATATTAATGTCCGTAATCAATTTTCGGCAAGTCTATATTGGGCACATTTAGAGTCCGAATATTCTCATCTTTTGCTTCACCTCAAATAATTAAGACAATAAAGCCATTTGATGGTTTATTTATCAGTGTAATTAAAATATGGGAACTGAAAATTAACTTTTCATTTGAAAAATATAATTATACAAATATAGATTAATTGTTTATTTATTGATCGCTGGCCACTATCTATATTTGTCGAGGTTGCTAAAATTCGCGCAATTTTGAATAGAATTGGTGCGTGACGTGTTTGAGAAGTTGGCAGAACAAAGCCTGAACCTGATGGGTTGGGAAATTGATAACCATTGGCCCCTAGATTTAGACCAATGTGTCATGATTGCTGCTCCTCATACCAGTAATTGGGATGCACTGTATGCGCGATTGGCCTTAAAAGCATTAGGCGTGAATGTTCGCTTAACCATTAAAGACAGTTACATGAAATTGCCATTTGGGCCTTTTGTGCGTGCTATGGGCGGTATCGGGATTGATCGCCGTCCTAAACAGCCGGGTGAGCCTCGTCCGAGTATGGTTCAGGTGATGACGGAATTATTCAAGACCCATCCTAAACTGGTCATGCTAGTCACGCCAGAAGCGACTCGTGCCAAACAGGAACAGTGGAAGACAGGTTTTTACCATGTGGCGATCAATGCAGGTGTGCCGATTGCATTGGCTTATATGGACTATGAAAAGAAGAAAACTGGCGTAGGTAAAATTGTTTATCCGACAGGGGATTATGAAAAAGACATGGCAGAAATCATGGCATTTTATGCAGAGATTCAGCCAAAATTCCCTGAATGCTTCAGCGTAGATCAGCGCTATTATCAGAATTAAAATTGAGTTGAAAAAAAGCAGGAAAATTCTCCTGCTTTTTTATTGCCTAATCATCATGAAGATTGACAGACTTAAGATGCATTTTCAGAAGCGGGTAAAATTCCACCCAGATTTTGGCAGGCATCTTTATAAAGATCATATTGTTGCTCCACCACTTCATGCAGTGGCAGGTCAAACAGCTCTTCACTTTGATGATACTGTTTGATATAAGACTCGACTTTGGATTTGCTGCTATACAACATCTGCTGATAATAGTCGGTCATACTGCTATGTGGCATTTGGGCGGTATCTACCTTGGCACAATGGAAATTTTGCAGTAATTGTTCTGATTTTTTCAAATCGCTGGACATACAACCTGCCAGTAGCAAGGTACTGAGCAATGTCGTGATAAATTTCATGGAAAGTAGACTAAAGGCTTTATGGGAGCGCACTATTGTAGAAGTAAAACCCGGTCACAAAACCTTTTTAATCTACCAAATGGTTAAAAAATAGAACAACAGAATTTGAAAATTCAAGTCCATTCTCTAAACATTTAACCTTTGACCAAGCCACCATCTACAATCAGGTTTTGTCCTGTGACGGCACGTGAATAAGGTGACAAAAACATCAGGATTGCAGCAGCAAATTCTTCTGGTGTAATTACGCGGCGTAAAGGCGTCGATTGAGCAATCAGGTCAAAGACAATGTCAGGTGTGGCCTTACTGGCATCCGTGGTTTGTAACAGGCCACCAGAGAGCATATTCACATTGATGCCATATTGTCCCAAGTCCTGCGCCGTGGTGCGGGTAAAGGCCAATAATGCAGCTTTGGCGGTGGTATAGTCATGATAAGGAACCACCGGATTTTGCACCAGGTTTGTACCAATATTCACGATCCGGCCAAACCCTGCCTGTTTCATATCATCCAGTGCGGCTTGTGTAGTATTTAAGGCAGCCTGTACTGCACCGCTAAATTGCCGTTGCAACATATCCCAAGTCAGCGTTTCTACTTTAGGGCGTGCATCACCATTAAATTCAAATTGAATCAGTGCGTTATTGATTACAGCATGAATCGCTTCCCCGAAATGGGTTTTAGCTGCGGCAAATAAAGCGCGGACCTGATCAGTTTGAGTGACATCTGCCTGATAAATAAATACCTGTTCAGGATACTGCTGGGCCAGCTGTTCAGCTTGCTGCTGACTGCTATGATAATTGACGACCGCGCGCGCGCCCTCAGCCAGTAAAGCCTGAGTAATGGCTAAACCCAAACCACGTGCACCACCAGTAACAAGAACAATCTGATCACGAATCTGCATAATGATGATCTATATTTACAAAGATTGGCCTTAACATAGCAGTTATTTCACCGGATTCAAGCTTTAGCGGGGAAGACAGACTCGGCTTGATCTTGTGTTTAAATGAATTGGGACGCTAATAGAAAACAGCCTGCACTAAAGAGTAAACTTAAGATCATGCGTTTGAACAGTAATTCCGAAATTTTATAAAATAGTTTTGCGCCTAAAATTGCCGGAATACTCACAAAAACAATCAGCAAGGCCATATAGGGTAAATGGCTTTGATTGATCAGGCCTTGCCATACATAAGTACCCAGCGTGAAAAGCTGAATTGCAAAATTAAAGTGCCGTAAAATATAGCGCTGCTGGGTTTTGGGTAATTGTTTTAACATCACCCAGGCCGAAGGAATGGCACCGCAAAAACCGCCCAGTCCTCCTAAAATTCCGCCAATAAAACCGATGCAGCTATCAGTCAATTTTCCTGAATGCTGAATTGTTTTGAATTGCGGATTGAATAGCATCACCGGACACCACAGTACCAGAAAAAATCCCAAGATCATCTTAAAGGTATCTGCTTGAATGATCTGCAACAGATAAGTACCCAGCGGCACGCCAATCAGACCAGCAATCAGATAAGGCAGCACCAACTGCCTGGATAAAACTAGCTGCTTTTTTTCCTGACTGAGTGAAATCACATGACTCCAGATCGAGGCAAATACCAGCAAGGGCGCGGCCAGTTGCGGAGGCAGCACCCAGACCCAGAAAGACATGGCGATCAGGGCAAAGGCAAAGCCGGTCAGCCCCTGGACAAAACCTGCGACCATTGCACCAAGAATAAATAACAGCCAAGTCATAAGGATCAGGTCATAAGCAAAGGCAGCAGTATTCTCAAGATTTAAACAAAAGCCAAGCTTCCATTTAGCTGGATTTATGCAAATGAAAGTTCAAATTCTCATAAAAGCATGAATGCTAAGTAAGAAAAAAGAGGTTTACGGCCATGCATAAAACATGCATAAATCTCTACAAGAGTGCAACAATGGCTCCGTTCACTCTCCATGAACTCGCCTGATACTGACAGAGTGCAGTAAGAGGTGATGGACATGATGAAAAAAGTGATATTACTTTCTGTATTGGCTGTGTCATTGACCGGTTGTGTGGTTGATCCTTGGGATGATGATTATCGTGGCAACAGAGATCGTAATGGACATTATGATCGAGACCACAGAAATCATGACTGGAAAAATAAGGACCATAAAGATCATCGGGATTGGAAACGTGACCGAGATAACCGCGACTGGCGCCGTGATCGTTAATCACAGTCTTTAAATTTGACTGACTACAATGACAAAAAGGATTCCACTGAGGAATCCTTTTTTAATGGCTCTTCAAAACAATTTAAATCAAGAAATACTTTTTTGATAAAGCCCCGCACGAACTGTACCGGCTTTGGTATTTTTAATTAAACGCCATGAGGACGGTAATTTAAGTAATTGTAAATCACGATCTGCTTCTACATAAATATAGGCATTGTCCTTGATCAGAGGATCTGCCTTTAGCGCTAGTTCTTCCCATAAATCCAGGCTATATGGCGGATCTAGAAAAACCAGATCAAACTGTGCCTGAAGGGTAGACAAAGCTTGCTGCGCCGTAGCCACTTTTAATTGTGCACGTGCTTTGGTGACTTTTAAAAGTTCCAGATTTTGGGTCAGAAATTGTGCCTGAGTACGATCCGGCTCAATCATCACCACTGATGCAGCACCACGCGATAATGCCTCAAACGCCAATGCCCCAGAACCGGCACAAATATCCAACACCTGGGCATTTTGTACATCCCACATCAGCCAATTAAACAGTGTTTCCCGAACACGGTCAGGCGTCGGGCGCAAACCCTCAATGCTGGCAAAAGGCAGTTGGCGGCGTTTCCAGTCACCACCAATAATTCGAAGCTGGTTTTTCATCTTTAATCTCGCTCTACCGGTGTCGGAGCAGGTGTTGCTGCGGGAGATGCAGCCGTATTTGCAGAAGTCGGAGCAGCATTGTCGGGCTGGTCACTGGCTGGAACGGCACTAGATGCTGCATCCTGACTCAACATGCCTGCACCACTTGGTAATTCAGCTGGCTTGATTCCGGCCGTCATCAGACCACCACTTAATTGGTGACCTTGTGGGCGGATCGGATTTTTATCTTTATGCAGTAGCCAATAATCAAAAATTGGACGGGCCAAAGCTGTTGCAGCACTACCACCGCGACCATTTTCCAGAATAACTGCAATCGCGATTTCAGGATGTTCAGCAGGTGCAAAACCGACAAACAGACCATGATCCAGCTGACGATCGGTCAATAAGGATTCATTATAGCGCTTGCCCTGAGCAATACTTTTCACCTGTGCCGTACCGGTTTTTCCGGCAATAGAATATTGTAAGCCGCTTTTGATGCTTCGACCTGTACCGGATTGAATCACGTCCACCATCGCATCACGCATCTTGATCCAGTCTTCTTCCTGACCGTTAAAATCGATCTTGCCATGCGTGCCATTATGCACCTTGAACGGTTTGGCACCGCGACTTTCACGCAAAACATGAGGAATGACTTTATTGCCATGATTGGCAGTAATTGCAGTGGCCATAGCCAGCTGTAATGGGGTTGAAGTAAAAGCACCCTGACCAATACTGACGGAAATGGTTTCACCGCGTGACCATTTGGCCTTACGGGTACGCATCTTCCATTCGGGGTTTGGATACAGTCCTGAGCTTTCACTTGGTAAATCCACCCCGGTTTTTTCACCAAAGCCGAACTGACGCATCCAGGTGTTCATTTTTTCAATGCCCATCCGGTAAGACATCACATAGAAATAGGTGTCACAGGAGACGACTTGGGCCTTATGCATATTCACTGCACCATGCCCGGATTTTTTATGGTCACGGAAACGGTGACTGTCTCCCGGCAGGCTAAAATAACCCGGATCGGAAATCGTGGTATCCCAGTCGACCAAACCATGATGCAGACCACCAAGCGCAAACATTGGTTTAATAGTAGAGCCAGGTGGATAAACCCCTTGCACGGCACGATTATATAAAGGTTGATCCAGATTATCACGCAGGAATGAATAATCTTTGGTGCTGATCCCGGTCACAAACAGGTTCGGGTTAAAACTTGGACTGGAGACCAGCGCCAGAATTTCCCCAGTTTTGGGATTCATCGCCACAATCGCGCCACGACGCCCGGCCAGTTGCTCCGAAGCGACTACCTGTAAACCGTAATCCAGTGACAGGAATAGGTCATTACCACGCACCGGGTCTTTACGGCCCAAATGACGCAGCACATTACCAAAGGCATCTGCTTCTACCGATTCATTACCCGGCACACCATGTAAAAGTTCTTCATAGGATTTTTCCACCCCGATTTTTCCGATCAGGTTGGTTCCAGCATAGAGATCCTTATCAATGGCTTTCAGTTCTTTGTCATTAATCCGACCGACATAACCAATCACATGTGCGAACAGGTCACCATGCGGGTAATAGCGGGTCATCTGGGTTTCAATATTCACGCCCGGAAATTGATATTTCACTTCACTGAAACGGGCAATATCATTTTCATTCAGGTTGAGCTTGATTGAAACCCGTTCGGTTTTACGCGCTGTTTTAATCCGGGTTTGAAAGCGTTCTAGGTCTTCTTCGGTCAGTTCCAGAATCGGTTTCAGACGTTCGAGCGTTTGATCGATATCCTGTACGTCGGCACGACTTAAAGTGGCAGTAAATACTGGGTAATTATCGGCCAGTAAGACGCCGTTACGGTCATAAATATAACCGCGCGCTGGCGGTAGGGGTTGCAGACGAATCCGGTTCTCATCAGAAGCTGTAGTAAAGCTTTCAAAGTTGAACAGTTGCAAATAGGCATAGCGGCTGACCAGCAGCAGCATAAAGAAAATGACAATACCCATGGAAATCAAGACTCGACTGCGATAGATGCGCTTTTCTTGTTGTGCATTTTTTAAAGGAAAGTGCTGCTTCATACGCGATCGACTTAAGACCTGAGAGTGGTAGAAAAGAATCAAAGTGGAGTATTCTAACGCAACTACACTTGATTTGATAATGAAAAACTGACCTTGCAATCAGTTCCTTTAAGCTTTGACTTTGCAGACATTAAAATTGTAAAGTGCTGTATATAAGAGTTGTGATAATTTTGCTAGAGTAAAATCTAATAAAAATAGGACTATACCAAAAACTATAATTAAGGAAGATGGTGAAGGAATGAACAAGGTTTACCCTTTGTTAGCGTTTGCATTGTGGGCGAACGGGGCTTATGCACATGATCAAATGAGTACTACTACAACTAAAATAGAGCCTGATCAGGCAAAAGCCTTTAATGTGGGTGTTGGTTTTACCCAGAAATTACTGCATTTAAATACCGAATGGGTGAACCCTTATGGGATTGCTTATGTGAAAGGTGGCGTTTTTCTCGATGATGATCGTACGATTGGCGGTCAGGCGGGCTTTCGTTATCCTGCACATCTCACCGGTAAAGATAAAAATGGTTATTATGTCGGGGTTTATGCCGGTCATATCGATAGCAAACAGGTTGATGGCGAGTATGAAGGCCGTTTAGGTGCTGGCGTTGATTTGGCCTATGTTTTGCTTAGTTCAGAACGGATCAGCAGTTTTAGTATCGGGATCGGTGCCGGAGAGAAACTCGAAGACCAAAATGGTCGTGCTGTGGCTGAAACAGAACCTCGGCTACAATTTTCCTATACTTTAAGTATCGGTTTATAGACAAAATATTCGACCTTATTAATATGTGTATTCTGTGAACAAAAAATTAAATATGGAAGTTATGCATGCTTGAGTACGTCAACGAGTTGTGGCAAACCTTTGTAAACCGCCCGGATTTTTGGGCTGTGCTCAGCATTATTCCAGTGACTGCATTTGTAACCTGGGCTCACGTCTGGATGGCGCTGAAAATGGTCTTTTATCCGATCAATTTTTGGGGTTTTCATCTCGGGCCTTTACCTGTGGGCTGGCAGGGGATTGTGCCACGCAAAGCTGGACGTATTTCAGGCATTATTACCGATAACACGCTGTCAAAATTAGGCTCTATCCGCGAATTTTTACAGGCGATGGATCCGGATGATATGGCACGGATCATTGGCGAGCAGGTCGGTTTCGAGCTGGAACATCTGATTGATGAAGTCATGATGGATCGCAATGCGGTGCTTTGGGAAAACCTACCTTTTGCCATCAAACGCAGGATTTATGCACAAGCGCAAAAACAAATGCCGGCAATTTTGCGTGAATTAGTGACTGAACTGACCATGAACGTCGAGTCACTTGTAGATATGCGTGAAATGGTGGTCAGTCAGATGGAAGGTGACCGCCGGTTAATGGTGCGGATGTTCCTGAAAGTGGGTCAAAAAGAGATCAACTTTATCTGGCATATCAGTGCACTCATCGGGATGTTCTTTGGTATTTTTCAGATGATTGTCTGGTTTGTGGTGCCGTGGCACTGGACTGTACCGTTTTGGGCTGCGATCTGGGGCTTTTTGACCAACTGGATCGCGATCTGGATGGTATTCAACCCGCTCTATCCACATCCGGTGAAGTACCCGCAATTCTTTGCCCGTACCACAAATCGCAAGTTTCCATGGATCAAACCGGTCATTCCGCGTATTGGCACCTATAACATACAAGGTGCATTTATGAAACGTCAGGATGAAGTCTCTGACGTCTTCGCAAGTGTAGTCACAGAAGATCTGATTACGTTAAAATCGATCATGACCGAGATGATGTATGGTGGTAAAAAAGACAAAACCCGCCGCATTGTCAAACGTCATATTAATGAAATTATGGAAACACCCCTGGTTCGGACCTCTTTACAGCTGTCTTTAGGACCAAAAGAGTATGCAAAACTCAAGACGGACTTGATCGATCGCTCGATTGAAATTACGATGGTACCTGTATGCGACCCAGCATTTAATGCGAGCCGTGCACAGAAAATCTATCAAATGTTTAGAGACCGCATACGTGAGTTGACTCCGAAGGAGTTTCAGAATCTTTTACGTCCTGCATTTCAGGAAGATGAATGGATTCTGATTTTATTGGGTGGGGTAACCGGTTTTGTCGCGGGTTTAATCCATTTGTTTGTGGCTTTCTTATAATGAGATGTCGGGGGACACAATCGGGTGATTGTGGTCGTGGCGTCATACATATTGTTTAAATGAGGATGTTTATATATGCGCATTATCTTACTCGGACCACCTGGAGCAGGTAAAGGTACACAAGCTCAGTTGATCTGTAAGCGCTACAATATCCCACAAATTTCAACCGGTGATATGCTCCGTGCTGCAATTCGTGAAGGAACTGAATTAGGTCTACAAGCTAAAAGTGTCATGGACAATGGCGGTTTGGTTTCTGATGAGTTGATCATTGGTCTGGTAAAAGAGCGTATTGCGCAACCTGACTGTGTAAATGGCTGCATTTTTGATGGTTTCCCGCGTACTATTCCTCAAGCAGAAGCTTTGGAAAATGAAGGCATCACTATTGATCACGTGATTGAAATTGATGTACCGGATGAAGAGATCGTACAACGTCTTTCTGGCCGTCGTCAGCACCCGGCATCTGGCCGTGTGTATCACATCGTTTACAATCCGCCAAAAGTGGAAGGTAAGGATGACGAAACGGGTGAAGATCTGGTTCAGCGTCCTGATGACCAGGAAGCAACCATTCGTAAGCGTCTAGGTTCTTACCATACTGAAACCGAGCAACTGGTTGGTTTCTACCAAGGCCGTGCAGCGTCTGGTGAAAATGCACCAACTTATGACAAGCTAAATGGTTTACGTCCAATCGATGAAGTTCAAACTGATCTTTTCGCGATTCTGGATCAGGCAAAATAATCGGCTGACGATGATTTTGACAATCGGAGAGCCCTAAGTCATATTAGGGCTCTTTTTTATTGCGTATTTGAACAGGGTACTTGTTGCTATGAAATTTGGCGTATTGGTGTTGATGGTAGTCTTTCTGGCAGTATTGGTAGGTCTGTTCTATTTCAGTTTTAAAATGCTCAACAAAGTACGTCAGGAAGAACGTGCGGAAAATGCAGCAAAGCGACCTGAGCGCCAGCTCCATCCAAAATTACAAGCTGAACTTGAACAGCGCAAGCAGCAGGAACAGGCTGAACAAGATCAAGATAAATAATCCATAATGCTTCAGCTCAACTAAGAATTTGGTTTAAACGAAAAGCAGAATTCTCAAAGTCGATAAAAAGGTGACACATTGGTCACCTATTTTTTATTCCAGCTTGATCGCGCCGTTCTATTCCGCAAGCTCAATATTTTTCACTGCAATCGGGCGGGCTGCGCCAAACTCGAATCGGTCCGGCCAGTTACACACATCGGATACCACACATTCATGACATTTTGGTTTACGCGCAATACAGGTATAACGACCGTGTAAAATCAGCCAGTGATGTGAATCAATGATAAATTCCTTGGGAATGACTTTGACCAGACGGTGTTCAACTTCCAGCACATTTTTACCTACCGCTAGTCCGGTACGGTTACCGACCCGGAAAATATGCGTATCAACTGCCATGGTCGGCTGACCAAAGGCCGTATTTAGCACCACATTCGCCGTTTTACGACCTACACCCGGCAGGGCTTCTAAGTCTGCACGATTGTCCGGTACCACGCTGTTGTGCTTCTGAATCAGTATCTCGCAGGCTTTAATCACGTTGACCGCTTTCGAGTTATATAAACCAATGGTCTTGATATATTCCTTCAAACCGTCCACACCTAGCGCATAAATTGATTCCGGCGTATTGGCGACTGGAAAGAGTCTGTCCGTGGCTTTGTTAACGCTGACATCGGTGGCTTGAGCAGAGAGCGTGACCGCGACCAGCAATTCAAAAGGACTAGAATAATTTAGTTCGGTTTTCGGATTGGGACGCTGTTCACGCAGGCGTTCAAAAAAGGTCTGAATCTGCTTTTTGGTCATGTTTTTAACAGGCTTGGCCTTTGCTGTGGTCATGTTCTATCCCTGTAAAGCCTGTAATTGCTGTGTCAGTTCTTCCAGTTGGGTACGCTTTCGGACATCTTCACGAACCGAAAGCTGTTTTTCCAGTTTTTTAATTTGGGTACGTAGTTTTGCCAGTTCAATCGTGGTTTTGGAGTCGAGGGCTACAGGTACATGCTCTGGCTTGCTCGCGACTTCAATCACGGGAAGTTGCTCATTTAAAGCTGAGAAACGGGCAAACAGGGCAGTATCGATTTCTGCACGGACCACAGGTCCCTTACGATCGGTACGCCGTTTTTCTTCACGCTGGATGTGTGCATAGTAGCGTTGACGTAAATCCTCCTGTTCCGCAATGCGCTGTGCTTCAGTTGGTAAAGGCTGATCATCTTCAACCAGATCAATGCAGTCTACCGGACAAGGGGGAATACACAGCTCACAGCCAGTACAGAGGTCGGTCAGAATGGTATGCATTAGTTTACCAGAACCAATAATCGCATCGACTGGGCAGGCGCTAATACATTTGGTACAGCCAATACATTCATCTTCACGAATTACGGCTTTGATGCGCTGAGGTCGACCATCGGCTTGAACTGGCCAGACACTTTCTTCAGCCATAAGTTTAGGGCGATTTAATAATGCAGCCAAAGCATCGGCAACAGGCTGTCCGCCCGGCACACATTTATTGGCATTTTCCCCCTCAGCAATCGACTGGGCATAAGGTAAACATCCGTCACGATGACCGCAGAGTCCACATTGGGTTTGAGGGAGTAAAGCATCAATTGATTGGACCAGAGAAATGGGCGAATTCATGTATAACCAGCGTTACTCATGGCAAGCATGAGAGAGTAAGTGAAACAAAATATGTCGATATATCAATTTTAACATATTTTTAAACTCCTAAGTCGTGCGCAATTAAGGGTCAACTTGTGCCTTATTATTAGGCATAAATCTGAATCTAAGCCTTGATTCGATTGGCATTTCCTGACATAGAAAAAAATTTCATAATCAATATAAATATTTGTTATCAAATTAATTTTAAAGTATTTTCAAAAAAAGTATTGTAGATTAGTTACAAAAGATATTTAATATTTTGCGCCAAAATTTAACATTGATTGTAAATTTGACCAATTTTGATCCATTTTCTGCTGAGGATTAAGCGTTGAAATACAACACACTTAATGAGTTCCTAGATTACGTAAAATCACGTGATGCACATCAACCAGAATTTCTTCAAGCTGTAGAAGAAGTGATGACCAGTTTGTGGCCGTTCATTGAAAAGAATCCACAATACGCAGCACATGGTTTACTAGAACGTCTAGTTGAGCCAGAACGTGCGATCCAGTTCCGAGTTTCTTGGGTAGATGACCAAGGTCAGACTCAAGTAAACCGTGCGTTCCGCGTACAGTACAACTCAGCGATCGGTCCATTTAAAGGTGGTATGCGTTTCCACCCTTCAGTGAATCTTTCAATCCTAAAATTCTTAGGCTTTGAGCAAACATTTAAAAATGCTTTAACCACACTTCCTATGGGGGGTGGTAAAGGCGGTTCTGATTTTGACCCTAAAGGCAAATCAGAAGGCGAAATCATGCGTTTCTGTCAGGCTTTAATGATCGAGCTGTATCGTCACCTGGGTGCGAACACAGATATCCCTGCAGGTGATATTGGTGTAGGCGGTCGTGAAGTGGGCTACATGGCCGGCATGATGAAAAAATTAAGTAACGACACGGCATGTGTATTCACTGGTAAAGGTTTAACTTTCGGTGGTTCATTGGCACGTCCGGAAGCAACGGGTTACGGTACTGTGTATTTCGCTGAGGAAATGCTCAAGTCTCGTGGCGAAAGCTTCAAAGATAAGGTCGTTGCGATTTCAGGTTCTGGTAACGTTGCGCAATATGCTGCTGAAAAAGCAATGTACCTCGGTGCGAAAGTGGTTTCACTTTCTGACTCTGCCGGTACAGTTCACGTTAAAGACGGTTTCACTGAGGCGCTTCTCGCTGAAGTCATGGAACTTAAAAATGTAAAACGTGGCCGTATTTCAGAATTCGCATCTAAACATGGTTTCGAATATCTTGAAGGACAACGTCCTTGGGGTATCCAGTGCGATATCGCATTGCCATGTGCGACTCAAAACGAACTGGATGCAGACGACGCTGCTCAGCTTCTTGCAAACGGTGTAATCTGTGTGGCTGAAGGTGCGAACATGCCTTCTACACTTGAAGCGGTTGAGAAATTCGTTGAAGCGAAAATTCTTTATGCACCAGGTAAAGCATCAAATGCAGGTGGTGTGGCAACTTCTGGTCTGGAAATGTCGCAAAATGCATTGCGTTTAGGCTGGACTTTCGAAGAAGTTGATGAGCGCTTACACGCAATCATGAAAGAAATTCACCGCAACTGCGTAAAATTCGGTACTAAGGAAGACGGTACTGTGAACTATGTTGACGGTGCAAACATTGCTGGCTTCGTAAAAGTTGCTGATGCAATGCTTGCTCAAGGCGTATTCTAAGTTTGACTTAGTTTAAGCTGAAAAAAACCGGGGCTGCTGTCCCGGTTTTTTTATATCTGGTATTTTTAGTTTTAGAGAGCACCCTTAACTATTTCACGCTCAACCGCCATATCAAAAATATAGGCATATTTCGATTGATCGGCTGCCGGATGCTTAATTTCAAAACGTTTGACCCGAATAATCTGCCGTTCATTCGGTGAATGCTGAAAACCTTCAATCTGATCATAGAATAAAGTCCAGTCCTTATCCACCTGAGTTTTCAGGCCATTCTGATCATATTTCACTTCTTTGACTTGCAAGCAGCTTTGTTGGGTTACGCCGGTACATTGTTTGGTATCAGGGGAAATTTCCAGAAAAATTGTTTCAGCCTGTCCTTGGTATTTGGTTTCCGGAGTCATTTTCCCGATAAATTCATAGGTTTGACCATTTGCGGCCATCAACGTCAGGGTCGGCTTGTCAGGATCTGTGGTATTGAGCGTAAAAGGAATGTCACGCTTCTGTAAAAGTTGGCTGACAAAACGTTCCTGCTCCATCAATGCTGCATCACAGGCCATTTCAGTGCCTATAACTTCGCTGGTGGTGATGATATTGTTTTTGACTGACCAGGTCGTCCCGAGTCCATTACAGCCCGTCACGGCGCTCAGCCGGCCTTGAGCGTTGAAACTCAATACAACGGGTCGTTCTAGTCCACGATTCAGTTCCCAGTAATAGGCTGGAAGAATCTGATCTGCATTTTTTTGTTGGATGGTGGCCACCGCAAGATCTCCAGCTCGTTGAATATCACTGGACTGACAGCCTGCAAAAGTTAAAGGCAATAATGCCAGCACAATAAATTTTAATTTCATGGACTTATAATGAAGTATATAAAGTTCAAACAATAATAATGGATGTATTGCAAAAAAATATGGATACATTTCGCAGCTTTGAGTTGCAAAATGTATCCATCATTAAGATTTTAGCGCTGAAGCAAGATTAATCGAAGCGGTAAATATCCATACCGAGTGAACCCATGGTGAAACTGCTATGTACCAGACTAAAACGCTGACCTGTGCCCATCGCAAAGAAAATCGGAGCAAAATGTTCCAGCGTTGGATGATTCCGTGCCATATGCGGAATATTGGACCAGTCCAGTACAGCATCATAATCATTGTGCGTCAGTTTATGCACCACAAAATTACGGAAGTCTGAGGCCCATTCGGGTACATCAGCAGCCGATCCATCCCAAGACAGTTCACGTAAATTATGGGTAATACTGCCCGAACCAATCAGCAGGATTTGCTGTTCACGTAAAGGTGCGAGACTTTGACCAATCTGATAAATCTCATCCGCACTCATCGACATGGGTAAGGAAATTTCTACCACGGGAATGTTGGCATCTGGATACATATGTAGCAGCGGCATCCATACACCATGATCACGCGGACGAGTACTGTTGGCATGTGCAGAAAAGCCGGCATTGGCCAGCAAGCCTAAGACTTTCTCGGCCAATTCAGGATTTCCCGGTGCAGGGTAGCGTAATTGATAAAGTTCAGGCGGGAAACCACGAAAATCATGCCAAGTTTCTGGGCGAATTGCGCTACTGACTTCCAACGCATCACTTTCCCAATGCGCAGACATCACAATAATCGCTTCCGGGCGTGGCAGATTTTCACTCAAACGATGCAAGGCAGGACCCACTTGCTCAGGATTCAGCGCCAGCATAGGAGAGCCATGAGAAATAAATAAGCCGGGCAACGTTTGTAAGTTCATAAGTCAAACCACATCTGGAAGATGCCTCAATAATGCATGAAAAATAGAAATAAGAGCAGAAGAGATTATTCAACAAAACGTTGCATATAAAGAACGCTTCAGCAAAATCATTAGCCTGCTCGGTGATAAGGATGGTTGTTATTGATGCTCATGGCACGATAAAGCTGCTCGATCAGCATCACACGTACCAGAGGATGCGGCAGAGTTAACTTGGAAAGTGACCAGTGCCATGCAGCAGCTTTACGCACGGCTTCTGAGTGACCATCCGGTCCACCAATTGCAAGTGCTACATCATTGCCTTCCAGCATCCAGCCTTTCATGGTTTCAGCCAGTTTCTCGGTACTGAATTCGCGTCCGCCCACTTCTAGTGCAATCAGGGTTTCATTCTGCTTGAGCGCATTTAAAATGCTGTCGCCCTCAATATTGCGGTATTTCAGAATATCGGCTTCAGAATCGTTTTTGCCCCGTTTCGCCATCGGCAGCTCAATAATCTGGGTCTGTACAAAAGGTTGAATACGCTTGAAATAATCTTCAAAACCAGTCAGCACCCACGCTGGCATTTTTTGACCAATGGTCAGGATACGGATTTTCATACAGACAGATCAATAATTGGATACCTCATTATAACGATCAAACAACACGAAGTTGAGCTGGGAAACAAATTGAAATTGAAATGAGAGATTTAGTGTTGCTTTAATGTCCGTAGTTCAAGTATCCGCTTGATAAAGGAATGGAATAATAATAAATGCGGAACAGTGTCATGATAAAAGGATGTTGTACTGTGCTGCTGTTACTGATAGGCCTCATGGGGCCTAGTCTCTGTGCAGCCAATTCGAGCAAAAATGCTCAGGTCTCTCATCTGGAATTATTTTTTAGCCAGATCATGAGTGTCGATGAATACCGAAATTATAAAAATCTGAAAGAGCTGAATCAGGTATCTGCCTGGATTAAAGGGCAGATGCAGCGCTTTGGTATTCCATGCCAGTTTCAGGTTTATGTGGTCAATAACCTGAGTTACCGAAATGTCATCTGTAATTTGGATACTCAAGCAAAGACCAAAATGGTGATGGGAGCGCATTATGATGTCTTTAGTACCCAAAAAGGTGCCGATAATAATGCCTCAGGGGTAGCGGGTTTACTGGAAACGGCAAGACTACTCGCTTTGCAAAAATCCAAGCTCCAACATGATGTCGAATTTGCTTTCTATACGCTAGAAGAGCCACCTTTTTTCAAGACAGAACATATGGGCAGTTATATGCATGCCAAGTCTTTAAAAAAGCAGAAGCAGAAAATTAAGGGCGTGGTGATTCTGGATTCGATTGGTTATTTTGATGAACATCAGGTGCAGAGCTATCCGGTGGGATTAAAGTGGATTTATCCACGACATGGTAACTTTATTGCCGCGATTGGGCATTTAGCCTCAACTGGCCTGACTGGAGATTATTGTGATGCCATGCAGCGTTTTAACCGTCTGGAGTGTCAACGCTTTGTTAGCCCAAGTTTTGCTCAGGATATGAATTTCTCTGGCTATCTGAATTATGCCAAATTCAACTATTCGACCATGTTGATTACCGATACTGCGAATTATCGTAATCCTTATTACAATACCGAATTGGATACTTTAGACAAGCTTGATCTGAACAAGATGACCCATGTGGTGGATGGGCTAGTTGCTATGGCACTACAGCCATAACTCAATTGCTTTATTTAATAACTCAATAAAAAACCCTGCCGAAGCAGGGTTTTTTATACGAAGCATCAGGTCTTAATGACGCGCTGCTTTAGCTTCTTCTTTGGTTTTTACAATGGGTGCTTTAACCAGAGCTTTTGGCAGAGAGGTCAGTGCCAGCGGTAAAATCTCGTCAATCGATTTTACGGCTTTAATTTCTAGACCTTCTTTGACATTTTCTGGAATTTCCGCCAGGTCACGTACGTTTTCCTGTGGAATGAATACCAGCTTGATGCCACCACGATGGGCTGCCAAAAGTTTCTCTTTCAAGCCACCGATACGCAGCGCACGACCGCCCAGACTGGTTTCACCTGTCATCGCGATATCCGGACGAATCGGGATACCCGTGAAAGCAGATACCAGTGCTGTAGTCAAAGCCAAACCTGCCGATGGACCATCTTTCGGTGTTGCGCCTTCAGGTAAATGCACATGCACGTCGGTTTCTTCAAAGCGCGAGGCTTCGATGCCGAGTTCATCCGCACGGGTACGCACTACAGTCATTGCAGCAGTAATCGATTCTTTCATGACATCGCCAAGAGAACCGGTGGTAATGAACTTGCCTTTACCTGGTACTGCTGCAACTTCAATGGTCAGTAATTCACCACCAACAGAAGTCCAAGCCAGACCATTTACACGGCCGATTTGCGCTTCTTCTTCCGCCATACCGTAGTCAAATTTATGTGGACCTAAGTATTCTGGAAGATTCGCTGCGGTCACTTCAACCTGAAGGTTTTTAGATTTCTTGCTAACAGCCTCTTTCACCACTTTACGTGCAATTTTTGACACTTCACGTTCAAGGTTACGAACACCGGCTTCACGCGTATAACGACGCACGATGTCACGAATTGCTTCTTCATGCACGGTCAACTCTTTGGCACGTAGACCATTGTTCTTGATGGCTTTAGGAACAAGGTAGCGGTCCGCAATATTGACTTTCTCTTCTTCGGTATAACCCGGAAGACGAATCACTTCCATACGGTCTAGCAGGGCCTCAGGAATGTTCATGCTGTTTGCGGTACAGATAAACATTACTTCAGACAGGTCCAGATCAAGATCCAGATAGTGATCGCTGAACTTGTTGTTCTGTGATGGATCAAGTACCTCAAGCATCGCAGAAGCCGGATCGCCACGGTAGTCTTGCGCCATCTTGTCGATTTCATCGAGCAAGAATAACGGGTTTTTTACGCCCACTTTAGTCAACGACTGCACAATTTTACCTGGCATCGCACCGATATAGGTACGACGGTGACCGCGAATTTCTGCTTCATCACGTACGCCACCCAGCGCCATACGCACGAACTCACGACCAGTTGCTTTAGCAATTGATTCACCGAGTGAAGTTTTACCCACACCTGGAGGACCAACCAAGCATAGAATCGGACCACGCAATTTTTTCACACGTGACTGAACGGCCAGATATTCCACAATACGATCTTTGACATCGTGCAGACCATAGTGGTCTGCATCCAGAATTTCCTGTGCCTTGTTCAGGTTAATGCTGACTTTGCTGGCTTTATTCCACGGTGTATCCAGAATGACTTCCAGATAGTTGCGTACAACGGCTGCTTCACTTGAAGCGGGCTGCATCGCTTTTAATTTACGGAATTCAGCTTCTGCTTTTTTGCGTACATGCTCAGGCAAATCTGCTTCAGCAAGACGTTTTTCAATTTCAGCGACATCATCTTCCGCGCCGCCATTCATATCAGAAAGCTCGCGCTGAATGACTTTCATTTTTTCATTCAGGAAATATTCGCGCTGGTTTTTTTCCATCTGACGTTTAACAGAATCATGCAGGGTTTGCTCAATCTGCTGTTCTTCAGACTGTTGCAATAGATAAGTCATCAGCTCAGTCAAATGCGCTTCGAATTCGTCATGTTCCAGGAATTTCTGTTTGACATCAATATTCAATGGAACACGAGTTGCGACGAAGAACAATAACTGTAATAGATCTTCAATCTTGTTGGCTGCGGTGATCAGTTCACGCGCATTACGAAGTTTCGCTTCTGCATATTGAGCGAAAAGCGCACGTAATTCTTGCAAGCGCACAGCTTGGGTGTCTGCATCGACGCTCACCGTCATTGGGCTGAGTTCATGCTCTGCTGTCAGATACTCAGTTTCGTCAATGATTGTTTTCAGTTTGGCACGGTGCAGGCCTTCGATCAGGACTTTAATACAGTTTTCATCATTTTCGTGATTCACAACTTGCACAATCTTCGCGACAGTACCGTATTGATATAAATTGTCGTGATCAATTTCTTCTGTAAGCGAATCTTTTTGCGCAACTACAAATACTAGATTGTCACTGTTACGAGCCACATCAACTGCATTGATCGATTTTTCACGACCGACAAACAGCGCAATTTGCATATGCGGATAAACCACCACATCACGCAGCGCCAAAAGGGGTAGTACACTTGGAACCTGAGGCTCTAAGGTTTCTTGATTCATAATAATTTCAGACATGAGCACTCCTAATGAGTGACAACGGTGTTGCCATGCTTTTAATAGTGATGGGTAATTTTAAAAATACAAGGGCAGTTAAGATTAAATTGTATGAAAAATGACTAATTATGTGATTTTAAAGTAGTTAGCAAGGGTAAAATTACAAAATTATCGTTTGAACTTTATAAAAATTGTCGGGGTGATTAAAGCATCAAGGGGCTGATCCCATGTTTCACGTTTTAACGGCTGTGCCAGCAGTTGAAAGTCATGTGCCAGCCCCAGACGGAACGGACGCCCGGGCGCAGAAGCCAAGGTACGATCATAAAAACCGCCGCCCATTCCAATCCGTGTGCCCGAAGTATCACAGGCCAATAGCGGCATGAGCAATAGATCCAGTTTGGACACATGCATGCCACGGGTCGCCATTGGCTCTCGCATACCCAGACGATGATGGGCAAAGCGCTTGTTACGATATTGCTGCTGGCTGATCCGGATCCAGACCAGATGCTGATTCATGTCGCAAATCGCAGGCAGATAAACCTGTTTGCCCAGTTGAAAGCAGCGTTCAATGATGGCTTGGGTCTTAATCTCACCAAAGGCATGCAAATACAGGCCAATACGTTGCGCATGGATGAACTGTGGATTGCGGATCAGCTGGTTTAAAACTTTTTGTGCGGACTGCCTTTGCTCAAATTTGGAGAGATGACGACGCGTTTTACGAAGGTATCTTCTTAATTCCTGAATGGTCATAGGGCAAAAAGCATATGCAACAAAATTGTGCTCTAGTCTAAGTGGGAATTCTGGAAAAGTAAAAAATAATTGTGAGCTGTAATTGCATATGATTGCTTATCTCATTATTTAATTTCGACTAGCGTTATAACCAATCTACAAGCTCAAAAACTAAAAAATCAGTTGGATGACTCGTTGTTAAAAAGTTATGAAACGGTTAATGGATGTTTTTTGATTGACTATTTTCTAGGTCATCCATGGTTCCGTGACAAAGGCTGAAAGCGAATGGCTTTAAGCACGTTTAAACAGTCCAGATCAATAAAAATACAATTCTAAAGTAGGTTTATTCTGTCTTTGGGTGAAAGATAGACAGTGGATCATATGATGATTCTCAACTGATAGATAAAACACGTTGTGCTTAGGCAGAGTGCGTAAGACCTAAAACGATGGAGATTGAACATGATGAATATTGCAAAGAATACCATCTGCCTTTGGTATGCTGACGATGCTGAAGCTGCAGCGCGATTTTATGCAGAAACCTTTCCAGACTCCTCCATTGACGCGATCAACCTTGCACCCGGAGATTATCCTGCCGGTCAAGAAGGTGATATGATTACCGTCGAATTTACCGTGATGGGCATTCCCTGTATAGGGCTGAACGGTGGCGCAGAATTCCGACACAATGAAGCATTTTCATTTCAGGTAGCCACTGAAACTCAAGAGGAAACCGACCGCTACTGGAATGCCATTGTGAGTAAGGGTGGTCAGGAAAGTGAATGTGGCTGGTGCAAAGACAGGTGGGGCATTTCCTGGCAGATTACGCCAGCGATCCTCATCAACGCCTGTAACAGTCCTGACCGTGCTGCGGCCAAGCGTGCATTCAATGCGATGATGAGCATGAAAAAAATTGACATTTCCGTGATTGAAGCAGCATTTCGTGGTTGAACGCTACAGCGATTTTTTTCACTTCAAGGCTCATCAACAGATGGGCTTTTTTATGGGTACTGCGAAATTTGAATAATGCTGATGATCCATGATGTGGCTCAACCTAAAGCCACATCTTTAGTGAGTTTTATTTTGCACTGAATTGAAAACCGTCTGAACCAAAAACATCCATTTAATGAAACTCTCTGCATTTTATATCTAATAATTTTTATTAAAACATTGAAAATAATATGAAAAATAAACTGGCATAAGTTCTGCATACCTGTATTCAAACTTGGATACAAGATTGGATACAGAATGCATCATCACAACATGATCGGCTGGACAGTTCTAATAAAGGCGTCTTTGCAGACCGTAGATATCAAAGGCAGCGGCAGAGATCAACGAATAAGTAGATTGACATACCAGTAGCTGAATCAGAACAAAACCAAACAGATTCATTCAGCAGACTCAGAAAATAGAGAATAAAAGGGGATTCAGATGTTTAAAACGGTACTGATTGCAAACCGGGGCGAAATTGCGGTGCGTGCGATTCGCACATTAAAAAAATTGGGTGTGACCAGTATCGCGGTCTATTCAGAACCGGACCGTTATGCGCAGCATGTGCTGGATGCCGATATTGCCGTGTCTTTAGAGGGTACCAAACCCAGCGATACCTATTTAAGTATTGAAAAACTGATTGCGGCAGCCAAACAGAATGGCGCAGAAGCGATTTTTCCCGGTTATGGTTTCCTGTCAGAAAGTGCCGATTTTGCTCGTGCGTGCGAAGAAAACAAGATTGCCTTCATGGGACCTACACCTGAGCAGATTCTGGAATTCGGATTAAAACACAGGGCGCGTGAGCTTGCTGCTGCCGCGAATGTACCGATGACTCCCGGTACAGGTTTGCTGGACAGTCTGGATGAAGCTCTGGCTGCAGCTGAAAAAATTGGTTATCCGATTATGCTGAAAAGCACTGCCGGTGGTGGCGGGATTGGTTTGACCCGCTGTGATCATGCCGATGCGCTGCGGGAAGCTTATGAGAGTGTAAAACGTCTGGGTGAGCAGTTCTTTAAAGATGCTGGTGTATTTCTGGAACGTTTTGTCGATAAAGCCCGACATGTGGAAGTGCAGATTTTCGGTGATGGTGAGGGGCAGGTCGTAGCTTTGGGTGAACGTGACTGTTCGCTACAGCGCCGTAATCAGAAAGTGGTTGAGGAAACTCCAGCGGCACACTTGCCGGATGCGACGCGTCAAAAACTGCATCAGGCAGCAGTCAAGTTAGGGTAATCGGTGAAATATCGCAGTGCCGGTACGGTCGAGTTTATTTATGATGCGGCGCGGGATGAATTTTATTTCCTTGAAGTGAATACCCGCTTACAGGTCGAGCATCCGGTGACCGAAATGGTGACTGGTCTGGACCTGATTGAATGCATGCTCAAAGTCGCCGCCGGTGATGCCTTGGATTGGGAATATTTGAGCAATATTCATCCACAAGGTGCAGCGATTGAAGTACGGATCTATGCAGAAGATCCGATCAAGAACTTCCAGCCTAGCCCAGGTATTTTGACTGATGTATTTTTCCCGGAAAATGTCCGGGTCGATACCTGGGTCAGTACCGGAACCGAAATTTCCCAATATTTTGACCCGATGATTGCCAAAATCATTGTGTATGCTGAAGATCGAGACACAGCCATTGCAGCCCTAAAAAACGCTCTGGCTGAAACCCGTCTGAATGGGATTAGTACCAATCTGGATTATGTGCATACTGTTATTTCAGATCCACGTTTTGAACAGATGCAGATCTGGACACGTATGCTGGATGATTTCAAATATGTGCCGAATGTGATTGAGGTGATTCAGCCGGGTACACAAAGTTCGATTCAGGATTATCCGGGTCGTGTCGGGTATTGGGATATTGGTGTACCACCTTCAGGTCCAATGGATGATTATGCCTTCCGGCTGGCCAATAAAATTGTCGGGAATGCCGAGGCAGCCCCCGGGTTCGAATTTACCCTGCAAGGTCCAACCCTCAAATTTCATGCAGACAATATCATTGCTTTAACTGGCGCACCTTGTCAGGTAAATCTGGATGATGAAGCAGTAAATTTCTGGCAGCCTATTCAGGTAAAAGCAGGCCAAACCTTAAAAATTGGACAGGTTGAATCTGGATGCCGGACTTATCTGGCCGTACGAAATGGTCTGAATGTGCCGGAATATCTGGGTAGCCGTTCTACCTTTGTGTTAGGTAATTTCGGTGGACATGCCGGCCGAGTATTACGTGCTGGCGACATGATTAAGATGGTGAATCCTGAGCTGCCGGCCGATGGTCTACCTTTGGCGATTGCAGAGCCTGAAGCTTTGGCAACAGCTCTGATTCCAGGTTATGGCAAGGAATGGAAAATTGGTGTGCTCTATGGTCCGCATGGCGCACCTGATTTCTTTAAAGCTGAATATATTGAGGAGTTTTTTACATCAAGCTGGAAAGTGCATTTTAACTCGAACCGGTTGGGTATCCGTTTAACCGGACCGACGCCAAGCTGGGCGCGTGAAAATGGTGGTGAAGCAGGATTACATCCATCCAATGTGCATGACTGTGAATATGCCATTGGTGCAATTAACTTTACCGGTGACTTCCCCGTAATCCTTGCCAAAGATGGTCCGAGCCTAGGTGGCTTTGTATGTCCGGTGACCATTGCCAAAGCTGAACTCTGGAAAATTGGTCAACTGAAAGCTGATGACACGATTAGCTTCTATCCAATCTCGGTAGAACAGGCCAATGCGCTGGAGCGGCAGCAAATTCAAACCCTCCAAAACTTTGCCAAGGCAAAGATGCCCCAGGAGGCTGAAGTCGTGGCAGTTCAGGCAGAAAGTATCCTGGCATTGCGTGAAGCTAGGCCAGATGCACCAAAAGCTGTATATCGTCAGGCAGGAGACAGTTATATCTTGCTGGAATATGGCGATAACGTACTGGATTTGGCCCTGCGCCTGCGCGTACACCGCTTGATGCAACTGATCCGTGAAGCTGATCTTGACGGTATCTTGGAATTGTCACCTGGTGTGCGGTCATTGCAAATTAAATATGATGGTCTGCGTTTGAGCCAGCAGCAACTGATTCACTTCCTGCTTGGTCTTGAAGAACAGATGGGCGATTTACGTGACATTAAAATACCTTCAAGAATTATCCATTTACCCATGGCCTTTGAGGACTCAGCGACTTTGGGTGCGGTGGAACGCTATCAGGAAAGCGTTTGTGCCAAAGCGCCATGGTTACCGAATAATGTTGATTTTATTCAGCGTATTAATGGTTTAAGTCACCGCCAGCAGGTCAAGGACATCATTTTTGATGCCAATTATCTGGTTTTGGGGCTAGGTGATGTATATCTGACTGCGCCTTGTGCAGTGCCCATTGATCCGCGCCACCGTTTACTGAGTTCCAAATATAATCCTGCCCGTACTTTTACTGCTGAAGGGACAGTCGGGATTGGTGGTATGTATATGTGTATTTATGGCATGGACTCACCGGGTGGCTATCAGTTGATTGGCCGTACCGTGCCGATCTGGAACAAGTTCAAAAAGAACAAGCAGTTTGGCGATCAGCAATGGTTCTTACGCTTTTTTGACCAGATTAAATATTATGAGGTCACTGAGGCCGAACTGGATCAGTTCCGTGCTGATTTCGCCCATGGTCTGGCAGAAATCAAAATTGAGGAATGCGAGTTTGACTTTGCAGCGTATCAGGATTTCCTTGCTGCAGAACAGGACAGCATTGCCGAATTTAAAGCACAGCAACAGGCCGCTTTTAGTGCGGAGGTGGAGCGCTGGAAAGACGAGTTTGATGCACCTGTAGAAATAGAAGTGCTGCAGGATGATACCGATTACAGCCAGTATGTCCCTCTCAACGCCTCTATGACGGGCAATATCTGGAAGATTTTTGTAGAAGCCGGGCAGATTGTGAAAAAAGGCGACACGGTGGCCATCATTGAAGCCATGAAAATGGAACTGCCAGTGTATGCTGATGATGATGGTATCGTTAAAGCGATTATCTGCCGTTCAGGTCAGACCGTACATAGCGGTGAGCCACTGGTCTATATGGAGTAATGGATTCAACCTATGACACTTGCCCGCAATCCAGCCACTAAAGCGACAGGAAAAAGCTCAGACAATCTGTCTGAGCTGGTTTTCCAGAAAATTAAAAATGACATTTTTGACTTTAAGCTGATGCCGGGAGAGCGGTTTACCGAATCGGAAATTGCTGAAAGCTATGCCGTCAGTCGTACACCTATTCGGCAAGCTTTGTATCGTTTGCAGCAGGAAGGTTATGTCGAGGTGCAGTTTAGAAGTGGCTGGCAGGTCCGGCCGTTGAATTTTAAAGCCTATGAAGAGTTATATGATCTGCGAATTTTGCTGGAATGTTATGCAGTCGAACAACTGTGTCAGATGCCTGAAGATCAGTTGAAAGCTGCTGTGGAAATTTTGATTCAAACCTGGTGTATCAAACCAGAACAGTATGTCTATGATCTCAGAAAGTTATCCGCACAAGATGAAGCATTTCATTGTCATTTGGTATTTGCAGCCGGCAATGCAGAAATGGCGAAAATTCACAGTGAGATCAGCGAGAAAATTCGCATCATACGCCGTCTGGATTTTTCCAAGGATTATCGGGTTACAGCGACCTATGCCGAGCATCAACAAATTTTAAGGGGATTACTTGAACAAGATGCAGCGTTCTGTCTCTCTATATTAGATGCTCATATCCGGCATAGTCGTAATGAGGTGAAAAAAATCACACTAGAAATGTTGTCCTCTAGTCCTGCGTAAGTTAGTCAGGATAAATTTATTTTTACAACAAGAAAAACATCAGATCTAACTCAAAACTGATAACCAATTCATAACCAGAAAAAACAAGAACTCGCTAGTGGCATCTCAAATTGTTTTTTAAAGTAAGTTGAGGATGATAATAACAAGAGATAAAAATGCTTCATCAGCCTATTCAATTTTTACTTACGGGTGCCAGCTGTGCACTTCTCCTAACCATGACTGGATGTACCATGCCTTCCAAGTCACCTATCAATGACAGTTATGGTTCCCAGCCACATTTGCCTAAACCAAAATCACGCTTGCTGCCTACAGTCAATATTGCGCCCGCCAAAGGTTGGCCTGAAGGTAAAATGCCGACACCAGCGACAGGTTTAAAAGTTCAGGCATTTGCCAAAGGGTTGCAGCATCCGCGCTGGCTATATGTATTGCCGAATGGTGATGTACTGGTGGCCGAAACCGATGCACCGCCTAAGCCCGATGACAGCAAAGGGATCAAAGGCAAAATCATGAAATGGGTGATGCAACGTGCCGGCTCATCGCACCCCAGTGCTAACCACATCAGTCTGCTTCGCGATAGCAATGGAGATGGGGTAGCTGAACAAAAAACCGTATTTTTACAGAATCTCAATTCTCCATTTGGTATGGCGCTGATTGGTAATAGATTGTATGTAGCCAATACTGATGCCTTGATGCGCTTTCCTTATCAGAACGGGATGACTCAAATCACAGCAGCCGGCACCAAGGTGCTGGATTTACCGGCAGGCCGTTTAAACCATCACTGGACCAAAAATGTCATTGCCAATCCTGCAGGCAATAAACTTTATATCACAGTGGGTTCCAACAGTAATGTGGCTGAAAATGGCTTAGAGCAAGAGCAGGGTCGGGCACTGATCATGGAATTTGACATAGCCAGTGCTCAAACGCGACCTTTTGCCACCGGACTGCGTAATCCAAATGGGATGGACTGGCAACCCCAGAGCGGTGCACTCTGGACGGTGGTAAATGAACGTGATGAACTCGGCAATGATCTGGTTCCTGATTACCTGACCTCTGTCAAAGAGGGCGCTTTTTATGGCTGGCCTTATAGTTATTATGGCCAGCATGTTGATACACGGGTCAAACCGCAAAACCCTGCCTTAGTTGCGCGAGCAATTCCACCGGATTATGCATTGGGTAATCATACTGCATCATTGGGCTTGGCCTTCTATAGGGCCGATCTGATGCCTCAATATCGAAACGGTGCGCTGATTGGCCAGCATGGTTCATGGAACCGCAAACCGCACAGTGGCTATAAAGTGATTTTTATTCCCTTTCAAAATGGACAACCGATGGGCCCACCTCAAGATATCTTGACTGGATTCTTAAGCGATCAGGGCGATGCATATGGGCGACCGGTCGGTGTGGCGGTAGATTCTTCAGGTGCCATTTTGGTTGCTGATGATGTCGGTGATGTGATTTGGCGAGTATCACCCTTGTGTACACCAGCTGCAGTAAGTAAATAAAGGTTTAGGGATTCAGGATTTTATTCAGATCTGAATCTGTGGAAAGTAAAAGTTAAAGCAAAGACTGTTTCATTCAAACGTCAATATTTTGATTGAAAATATGCAAAGGCTAGCGGATTTAAAATAATTTTTAAGCTTCATTTAAGCTGGCTGAATTAGGCTTTCAGGATATTTTTAAGCGTAATACAGCATGTACAGAGATTATGCTGATCCCATTAAAAATATCTAAATCTTAGTGCCAGTTTTAAGTGCCAATAAAAACTGGATATAAGAATTTAAAACATGGCAAAAGAGGGTTTTAAGAATGAAATCAATTATTGCATTTATTTTCCCTTGGTCATTATTTATGACCCTTCATCGGCCAGTCGAAGCCACAGTATGCTTAATGCTTCAGATTTCGATTTTAGGCTGGATTCCTGCTGCAATCTGGGCCATGCATACTTTATATCGGGATAAAATAGCCTGAAAATAGGAAAATAAGTTACTGAAAGATTGTTTGATTTTGACGGAAGTAATTAAAGCCCTATCTTTTTTATAGCTAAAGATTTTTTTTCATTCCAGATGATGAATACATCAATAAAATGAATCTAGAGGAATGTTCGAGAGAAATACTACAAAATTAAAATAAGAGGAAATTCAGGAAAAATTATAATTATATTTTGAAAACAAAATTGAAGTACTCCGAAGATGCCGCTGCATGTGTCGTTACCCTGAACCCGATGAGTTCAAGGAGGATGCGACGTATACTTGCTGGGTTTCCCATACGGAGATGGGCATACACTCTAAATATACAGAACACACCCATAAGTGTTAGTATCGGCAGGGGAATAGACCCGCTGGCGAACACCTCAGAGTTAAGTTAATTATAAACAATAATCCCGGTGTGGCAACTCTATGCTGTTCATGAACTGTAAACAATTCGGTCGAATGTCCGAAGTTTAAACAGAATTCGAGATTATTCAGTCAGTTCTTCAACTTCTTCTAAAATAGTTTGTAACAAACGCTCGCAATGCGCATATTGTTGCAGTGATCTGTTCATATTCAAAACTTCCTGCATCAGCTCAAGTGCTACCATAATAATCAGCTTGCTAGGTTCCATACGTGGTGCTTTACGACGAAATTCATCGTATTTGTCATTCAATAACTGTGCCGCGCGCTCTAATTCTTCCTGCTTGTCAGGAGTAGAGGCCAAACGAAAACTATGCCCCAATACTCTGAGATCGATTGCAATTTGTTCACTCATGATGAGGCTTCCTCAGTCGCTTCAGTCGGATGGGCCAGTTGTTGAATTTCCTGTGCGTGATGATCCTGCGCAGTACCGAGAATCGCCAGACGTTGAATAATCGCTTCAACCTTGGCTTTGGCATTTTCATTTTTCTGGGTTAAACGTTCAGATTCCTGAGTCAGACGCTGAATTTCCTGCTGGGCATGACGCTGTTCAATGATCATCTTTTCCTTAACCACGCGCAGTTCATTTCGTTCAGCCAGAATTTCCTGAAAACGGTTTTTTAGGTCGGTACAGCTTTTTTCCAGACGGCCATAACGGTCTGCCAGTGCAGTTGCATCATTATTGAGCAGTTGAAATTGGGCACGAGAATCCGTCAATTGTTCTGTCAGATTTTCATTTTCTTGTTGTTTTTGCGCAATCACGCTATTTTTTTGTTCAATTTGCTGTTGATGTTGCATCATTGAAGAGTCTTGCTCTTCGCGCAAACTGGAATTTTCACTTTCAAGCCGTGCAAGTCGCGTTTTTAACACGCCGATCTGCACTTGTAGACGCTGTAATTCTTCTAACATATCGAGGTCGCACAGTGTTGCAAACAAAGGTAATATATAAGCAGTATAAAGATTGGATAAACGAATGCAAGACGATATTTCAGGTTGGACCGAATGGCACCGCAATTTTTCTTCAATTGAGGAAATTTCTAGCCCTAGCGAACTACATGGTTTGCTGACTGGCATTGTTTGTGTCACCCAGGCGCCAAGCAGTGAAGAGTGGTTACAGATTTTAGAAACACTGGATGTACCTGAACTGGATGCCGAAGCATTAGAGTTGTTGGCGGGCGAAGCTGAAGATGTGTTCCATGCATTGTCTGAAGATGAGCTGGATTATTTACCTTTGCTGCCTGATGATGAGCATGTGCTTTCAGAACGCGTACAGGCTCTGGCGGACTGGTGTGCAGGCGTGGTCTTAGGTTTCGGACTGGCTTCAGGACATATCCGTCAGGATGAAGTTGAGCTGATTGAACATTTACAAGATGTAGCCGCAGTTGAATTTGAAGACTCGGACGATGATGCCGAAGGTGAAGAAAGCTATCAGGAATTATACGAATTTGTGCGTCTGATTCCTGTCAGCCTGTCTTTAGGGCGTAAAAAGGTCGAAGTTGAAGAAACGCCACTCTTACAGCAATTTAGTCAAAAAAATCAGCCTAAAGCCGCTGCTACAGAAGCGCAAAGTGTGGTCGAGATTTTCTCGCCTAAACGTCCAAGCTGATGAAATGCTGAGGTGAACCATCAGCTGCTTGAAATCAGGCATATATTTTGCTGTTTACAGTAAAATCTATAGTCTGGTTTCAAGGCTATATTCTAAATACAAGTATTGATCGATAAGAAGTAAGGTGTAATGAAGAAATTGACACAGGCAGTTTTTGAGGAACGTCGCGCAATCCTCGCAGGGGAAATCGGTTTACGCAGTATCGCCATTATCGCGACCAGTCCGGTAGCCATGCGTAACCGTGATGCAGATTATAAATACCGTGCAGACAGTAGTTTCTTCTATTTAACCGGATTTGCAGAACCTGAAGCTGTGGCTGTGATTGAAACCTTTGACACTGAAGAAGAAGGCTATAGCTACAGTTTGTTCTGTCGGGAATGTAACCGTGAAATGGAAATATGGAATGGCTACCGTGCAGGTATTGATGGGGCTATTCAGGATTATGATGCAGATGAAGCCTATGCAATTGATCTGCTAGATGAAGAAATTCTAGAAAAGTTACAAAATAAGGATCAGTTATTTTATCGCATTGGACAGCATGCAGAGTTTGATGCGCGTGTCGCCAAATGGATTGCGACTGCAAGCGGTGAAAGCCGTCGTGGGACTTCTGCGCCAGCGCAAGTAATTCAGCTGGATCGTATTGTCGATGAAATGCGTCTACATAAAGATGCAAATGAAATTGAATTGATGCAGATTGCTTCGGATATTTCTGCTGATGCACATACTCAAGCGATGCTAGCAGTACGTCCGGGCATGATGGAATATGCGCTGGAAGCCGAGCTGAATTATATCTTTGGCAAAAATGGCGGTGTTCCGGCCTACAACAGTATTGTCGGTGGTGGTGAGAATGCCTGCATCCTGCACTATGTAGAAAATGACAAAGAACTGAAAGATGGCGATTTAGTCCTGATTGATGCTGCAGCTGAATATCAGCTTTATGCTTCAGACATTACCCGTACCTTTCCGGTAAATGGTAAATTCAGTCCGGAACAGAAAGCCTTATATAACGTAGTACTGGATGCTCAAATCGCTGCGATCAATGCCGTGCAAATTGGTAACTCGTATAAAGAACCTCACAATGTTGCAGTGCGTATTTTGGTGCAGGGTTTGCTCGATCTTGGCTTGATGCAGGGTAATATCGACGAGATTATAGAAAAAGAAGCTTTTCGTCAGTTCTACATGCATGGTACGGGACATTGGCTCGGTATGGATGTGCATGATGTCGGTGCTTATAAGGTGGACGGTGAATGGCGCTCGTATGAAGAGGGTATGGTCGTGACCGTTGAGCCGGGTCTTTATATCGCGCCTGATGATGAAACAGTAGATGCTAAATGGCGTGGAATTGGCATTAGGATTGAAGATGATGTGGTGGCCACTGCAAATGGCCCGCTAGTTTTAACCGCGAAAGTCGTCAAAACGGTAGAAGAGATTGAGGCATTAATGGCGAAAGCCCGCGCTGCCTAATCCAAGAAAAATACAGAAAGCCGGTCGCGAAATCGGCTTTTTTTATGACATTTCTATGCCGTTTTAAACAAGAATTCCTAGCTATATCGAATCGATCAAAAAGTGACTTAGCTTACGTTTATATCGAACAAGTCAAATAAAACTCACCTAAGTAAAATTTACAGCTTAAAAATTGACAGGAAGTCAACACAGAAAATCCGTTTTTAGCATCAAAGCTACATATTAAATGGGCTGAGATTCTCATACTTTCTCTGATCCTTAAATAAACTTAAATAAGAGCAGGAGAACACTTATGAGATTAAATACGATTGACTGGATTGCTTATGCTTTAACAATCATTGGTGGCATCAATTGGGGCTTAATTGGTGCATTCGATTTTAATTTGGTCGCTGCGATCTTTGGTGATATGAGCGCCTTATCTCGAATTATTTATGTATTGGTTGGTTTGTCGGCATTGTACCTAATTTATACAGGAACAAAGTTGGGTAAAACAGTACACCACACAGATCATCATACTAATATTGTCCGTTAAGCTAATCCTCCTTTGTGAGTTTCTCGCAAGATAGGATAATGTCTTCGAGTAACTTGCCGAAAGGATAAAATAGTGTGGAAGATAAAGAAACCTCGGTAGATTTCCGGGGTTTTTTATATAGGTGTTTATACGTTATTGATAGAATAATCCTCAGATCTACAACAATACCTAGCTAAAGATTAATGATCACTATCATACAAATAAGACTAGGTTGTGCATGGTTGGATAATTTTTTTAAAATATCTGTTAGTTCAAAGATCGAGTTATATTTATACAATTATCTTAAAATAAGAAAATAATAGTGATTGTAAATGGGCCTCCTGCTGCTGAAAGTGAATATCCGCTCATATATAAATGGCTTGATTCATAATTTTATCATTCAGGATTTACCAGCATCAGTATGTATTAAAAATTGTGCTAAGCGAGTAGATCGAGTTATACCAATTTGACTAGGTTTGCGATCGAATCGTATAAGTGCCAAATGAAATCACAACATTCCTTTTTTTAAGGCCGAGCTGATACGTGAGTATAAATATTTTAGTTGCTGAATAAAACACAACTCGGTTGGAGTTAAGAGCATATAAAGTTGGAGATGAATTTTCATTATTCTAAGAGTATTGTGGCGACGTTGAAGCATCAAAATATTTACAACGACAGATGCATACAACAGTCGGTCAAACTCAGCAGATGTTACAGAAATGGGCGTTAAGCTATTGGCAGCAACCGAGTGACGGATTTTCATGGGTGATTGCTGAGCGAAAAAGTCATCTGGCAATCGGGTTACTAACGATCATTCAACAGCAAAATAACAGCCTTGAAGTTCATTTCGGACTTGGTCCTCGATTTCAGGGTCAGGGCTATATGCTTGAGGCGATGAAAGCGGTGATTCAGTATTTTAAACAATATCTTACACTTAAATCACTGGATACTTTCTGCGATGCAGAACATATACAGGCACACCAAGTGCTGTTAAAGACAGGGTTTGAAATCGTTGAACGGATCAATGCTTATACTCTATTGCCGAAGTTAGGTAATGAAAAGCGTGATTGTTTAATATTTAGATATGTTTTACATGAAGTTAGTTTGGAGAATTAAATAATTTACTTTCATGTCAGATTATTTATTTTAAAAATCTGTTATTCATTAATATCGAGATTTCTCATACGTAATTTATACTTGAGGAGAGTTTAGATTCTTGTGTGGAAATATATTCAATGTATTTAGGATATTATAGAGTTTTAGAAATTTTAATTTTTTAGTCTGATGAAAACATTATTTTATATTTTTATTTGGAATCTTTAAATAATAAATTTATTGAAACTTCTATTATCTTAATTAGGTGATATAAAAATTTATAGATAATAAATGCAAAATACAATAGATCTCTTGCGAAAGTCGTTATTGCAAGTTCATCCGGTTTACCAGTGCAGCGATTAAGTTAATGCGTAAACCGAATCTTTTCCGTCTATTTCGATAGCGTTCACTTAGTATTCTAAATCTTTTCAATTGACTGTTAATATGTTCGATTACAACTCGTATTTTTCCAATCATTTTATTGTAATTTTTCTCAGCATCAAATAAGGGTAAATTCTTCTTTTTCTTTATTGGCATCAATAATTTAAAGCCATCTTGCTCTAACCCATAGTACCCTAAATCGGTCATAACATAGTCACAATGTTTGAATTTCTTAACTGTTTTTCTTGCCAATTTAATATCATGCTGACTGCCAGACGATATATCTACTCCTATGATTTGTTTGCTCTTCGGATGATAGATCACTTGGGCTTTTAACGTATGTTTCTTCTTTTTACCACTGTAGAACTTACTCTGATTTTTTTTTCGGGCGTTCTATTAAACATTCTGTCGCATCAATAATTACCCAGTTAAATTGTTCGTCTGCTGTGGTAATGCTTCGTTTTGGCAGGGTAAAACGTCTTGATTTCATTAATGCATCTTCAACCTTTTTAATAGTTCGATTCACATTACTTTCAGCGATATGGTAATTTGCCGCCAATTCCAATTGGGTGTTGTAGCTCCGTAAGTAATTGAGTGTTAATAATAATTGATCCTCTATAGCTAAAGTATGAGGACGCCCTAATTTCTTTTTAAGTGATTCTGCTTCTTTTAAAACTTCGACCATTTCACTAAAAACTGCTCGAGGTACACCAACCAAGCGCTGGAATTCAGAATCTGAAAAACGATTTAATTTCTGATATTTCATGAAATCTATATTGAGGCAGTTTTTACTTTCGCAAGAGGTCTAATAATATTAAAATTTATAAAAATAAGAGTGTACCTAAAATGAAAATACCTAAAATAATTCATCAAATTCATCAAATTCATCAAATTCATCAAATTCATCAAATTCATCAAATTCATCAAATTCATCAAATTCATCAAATTCATCAAATTCATCAAATTCATCAAATTCATACAAAAGGAATAAATTTTCTATCAGAAGAAGATAGAACTGCAAGGACAGTTCTCCTGAGAAATAATCCTGATTGGGAATACCGTTTTTATGATTATAATGCCATGGTGGATTTTATTAAAATCATTATTCTTCCAGATATTTAAATGCATTTCTTAAAATTGATCCATTATATGGCGCTGTACAAACTGATTATTTTCGATATTTGTTACTTTATAAATTAGGTGGAGCATATTTTGATTTAAAAAGTTTTACCATCTGTAGTTTAAATGACATTCTTTTAGAAGATGATGGACTGCTGGTCTTTGAATGGCAAGGAGGAGCAGTTGAATACGAAGAGTTCGGAAAGCATAAACAGATTAAAAGAGGTAAAGAATACCAACAATGGAACATTATATCTTCGCCGGGAAATAAATATTTGGCTAATGTAGTTGAAAAAATTACAGAAAATTTAGAAAACTATTCCTATATTAAATTTGGATATGGCTGGAGTGGTGTACTGAAAACTACTGGTCCTATTCCCTATACCAATGCCATAGATGAAGTTACTGATAAGCATGGACTGCGTTGTCTAGGAAGCAGTTGTCAAAATGGAATTATTTATAGAGATCACACTTCACCTAGAAGATTGGACCGTAGTCACTATTCAAGACAAACTAAACCAATTATTAGCTCAGAGAGCTTGTTGGAAAAAATGGAAGCTGAAATTTTATTAATCCTTTTTAAAATCTTCAATTTTATAAAAAGATATCTTAGAAAAATGATCTATTAATTACTAAGATTAAAACCATAATATTATTTTGGGTAGATTTTATTCAATATATTTGTTTTAATTTTTTCTACAGATTTTAAAAGGATCCTAGTTTTTTCTTTTAAATAAGAACTAACCTGATTGATCAGGTATTTTTAGTAGTGATGCATTTCAGCCTTTGTCTGGTCTGTCAGATAGCAGGACATTGAGGTCAAAACAAGCTACAACAACAGCATGCATCACAATGTCAAAATCTCGAGTCATGATGTAATATAAAATCCATCATGATTATAAGTATCTATCTGCATAGATACGACATTGAAAGGATTACAGCATGCAACAAGAAGTCATCATTGTCGGTGGTGGGATGGTGGGCTTAAGCCTCGCATTAATGTTGGCGAAAACTAATATTGCAGTCAAACTTTTGGAAGCCATCAAATATCCAGATTATGATGATGAAAATCTTGCGCCATATCATTCCAGCTTTGATGCACGTAATAGCGCCTTGTCACGTCGTAGCGTACAAATCTATCAGGAGCTTGGACTTTGGAATGCCTTGCAAGAACATGCTACCCCAATTCTGGAAGTGAATATTACCGAACAGGGCAGTTTTGGTAAGGCCCGACTGAAAGCCGAGCAGGAAAAAGTCGAAAGCTTTGGTCAGGTCATTGAGAATGCCTGGCTTGGTCGTGTACTCCTGACCCAAGTCAAAAAAGAGTCATTGATTGAACTGATTGATGGTGTGCAGGTGACATCCCTTATCCAAGATACAGACTTTGCTTATATCGAAGCTCAACGTGGCGAATCTCTACTGAAATTACAGTCCAAACTGGTTATTGCCGCCGATGGACGCGATTCTTTCTGTCGTAAGGCTTTGGGTATTGGTGCGTCAGAACATGATTATGATCAGGTTGCGATTGTAACCACAGTGCAAACGTCGAAGCCACATGGTCATGTTGGTTTTGAGCGTTTCAGTCATTTAGGACCTTTGGCACTTTTGCCCTTACCGGGTGAGTATCGCCGTTCAGTGGTCTGGCCTGTGAAAAAAGGTACTGAAGGAGAATGGATGGGAGATGAAAATGACCAGCATTTTCTGGATGCCTTGCAGGAAACGTATGGCGATCGTGCCGGAAAGTTCCAGAAAACCGGTAAGCGGTTCAGTTTTCCATTGTCTCAAGTGTTAGCCGAAAAACAGGCTGTTGGCCGTGTCGTGTTGATGGGCAATGCTGCGCATACGATTCATCCGGTCGCTGGTCAGGGTTTTAACCTGTGTATGCGTGATGCGCATGTATTAGTGCGTTACCTGAAAGAGCAGCAGGCACAAGGCGCAGACTTGGGCGATGCTGCAATATTGCTAGACTATGAGAAATCCCGTCTCAGTGACCAGCAGCGAGTGATCAAATTCTGTGATTCAGTGGTGCGTGGCTTTAGTAACCAGAATCCATTTTTAAAGCTGATGCGTAATACGGGTTTAATCGCTTTTGATACGATTCCAGGCATCAAGCCACTCGTTGCAAATTATGCCATGGGGTTAAAAGCATGAGCTTAAATCAAACTAACGAAATATTAGACGTTGTCATTATTGGCGGTGGGTTGGTTGGTGGACTTACAGCGCTTCTGTTAGCTCAAGGTGGTGTGCAGCCTACAGTTCTGGATGCAGCGCCAATTCTGGATGCAGATAAAACTTTGCGTGTAGCCAATCCGCGTGTTTTGGCTTTAAGTCAGGCAACCATTCACCTGTTAAAAACGGTGGGTGTCTGGGAAAATTTAGTACGCCAGCAGCCTTATACTGGTATGCAGGTGTGGAATAAAAATGGCTATGGTGAAATTAATTTTGGCCAGCCTTCAGAAAAAACACCATCGGTAGAGCAGGCTTTAGGCTCGATGGTGGAGCCCAGCATTCTGAATTTGGCCATTCAGCAAAAGATGCTGGAAAATGTTCAAGATTATAGAACACAAGTCAAAGTCAGCCGTGTTGAACGTGGCGTCGGTGTGTGGATCATCCATCTGGCCGATGGTAGTCAGCTGAAAACCAAGCTGGTCATTGGCGCAGATGGTGCAAACTCCTTTGTACGTGAGCAAGCTTTCATCGATATTGATGTACTGGACTATAAACAGGCCGGAATCAGTTGTGCGATTAAAACGGCTCAGCCACATCAGCACATGGCGCGTCAGATTTTTCTTGAAACCGGTCCCTTGGCTTTTTTACCTATGGCCAGCCTTAATCCAGAAGAGCAGGGACATTGGCAATCGATTGTCTGGACCTTGCCAGAGGATTATGCCGAAGAATATGCTGCACTTTCAGATGTTGAATTTACTCAACTCTTGACTCGTGAAAGCCAGCATATGCTGGGTGAAGTCTTAGAGGCGACACCACGTGCTACTTTCCCCTTAAAAGCCCGTGCCGCCCAGCAATATGTTCAAGACGGTTTAGCCCTGATTGGAGATGCCGCACATGTGATTCATCCGCTGGCAGGTCAAGGTGTGAATATTGGCTGTCTGGATGCTGCGGTGCTCTGTGATGTTTTGCTACATGATCAGGCGCGTGGCGTATGGGCACATGAGCAGACCCTCAAGCGCTATGAACATCGCCGTAAAGGTCAGAACGATGCCATGATGCACAGCATGTCTGCGATTGGCTGGATGGAAACCACATTATTCTTTCCGATGGTTTGGGCACGCAATTTCGGCCTGAAACAGGTAGAAAATCAGCCCATGTTGAAAGATGCATTTATGGCGCAGGCGAACGGTTTGGGTTTACTTAAAGACACACGCTACGCAGCTTAAGACAGAAATGTAAATTTTTTAAACAAACACCAATAAAGAGTAACGATTTTGTTTAAAAAAGATACGATTTTTTGATGTTTGGTACTAGGCGAAGCCCAAAGAGATTGCTAAATTTCACTTAATTCGACACCTGGCTTGGAATACCAAGCAAGCGCCATTTTTGGGGAGATGCAAATGACAGACATGAATGATTATGATGACGACGTTGAAGATTCAATCGTTGACGATGATGAAGCAAAAGCAGCTGAAAAAGGCGCAGCAGATAGCACAGAGGTCGTGAATGATACCGATCTTGCAGAAGCTGAAACCTTGACCGTCACTGCAAAGCTAAAGAAACGTCAGGCACTTGAAGATGAAATTGCGGCTTTCCTTGCCAATGGTGGTCGTATTGTTGAAGTCCCAGCAGATGAATCAGTAGCCAAAGAATAAGTTATTGATTGACTTGCCTCTTATAAAAAAACACCACATCAATTGTGGTGTTTTTTTTGTAAATCAAAACGTGATAGAAATATCTAGAGCAATTAGTCGTTTGCCGAAGTCAGTTCTAAAGCACGTTGATAAGCGACTTTCTTTTTGATACCTGTTAAATCTGCTGCCAACTGTGATGCTGCTTTAACGGATAGATCCTGTAATAAGCGATTTAATAATTTATCCAGTTTTTCCTGATCCAGATCTTTTTCTTCGATGGCACCGCCAATCACCAAAACAATTTCGCCTTTTTGCTGATTGTGATCATTGACAATGAATTCGACCAGCTCACCCAAGGTCATTTTCTTGATAGTTTCAAAAGTCTTGGTAATCTCACGCGCAAAACCGACCGGGCGATCTGCACCGAATACGCTGGCCATATCTTTAACGGACTCCAGAATCCGGTGCGGTGCTTCATAGAAAATTAAAGTCTGGGTTTCATTTTTCAGTTTTTCTAGATTCAGCAGACGCTGACTTTGTCTGGATGGCAGAAAACCTTCAAAACTGAAACGGTCACTCGGCAAGCCGACTGCACTTAAAGCTGCAATCGCAGCACAAGCACCAGGTACAGGAATCACGCGAATATTATGCGCTTGTGCAGCACGGACAAATTTAAAACCAGGGTCGCTGATCAGGGGAGTACCAGCATCACTGATCAGGGCCATATCTTCGCCATTGAGTAGGCGCTGGATCAGCTGATCAATCTTGTTGCTTTCATTATGTTCATGGCAAGCGGTCAGAGGTGTTTGAATATTAAAGTGTTTAAGCAACTGTGCTGAAGTTCGTGTATCCTCAGCAGCAATAAGACTCACCGACTTCAACACCTGAATTGCACGATAACTAATATCATCTAAGTGCCCGATTGGAGTCGCAACAACAAATAACTGAGCACTCATAGGTTTCTCCATGTGGAATAAATTGAATAATAAAAAATGGAAGATTAAAAATAAAATATTGGGCTTGTGTTTAGTCAGCTACATCAGCAGCGTACAAGCAGAAGTGTTGATTATTCTACCCGAATCCGGACCTTTGGCGCGAGCTGCATCGAGTATCAAACAGGGATTTCTCAGCGCCTATGCTACTTCCGGGCAGAAAGTTCCATTGAAATGGGTCAATTCCAATCAGAAAAATATCTCCCAGCTGCTGAAACAGCATGTCAATAAAAAGACCAAAATGGTGGTGGGTCCATTGGCACGTAGCGATGTGGAACAACTACTCAAGAGCAAACCTAAAGTACGTACCCTCAGCCTGAATGATGTAGCAGGGTCATCACCCCAAGTCTGGCAATTCAGCCTGTCCAAAAAAGAAGATGCTGCTGCCTTGAAAACACTCTTGTTTAAAGATGGGATTCAGCAATTGCTGATTTTGCGCCAGCCTGGCAGTGAAGCCGAGCATGAACTGTTGCTGATGTCTTTGTTCAGCCAGAGTGATCTAAATTTTAAAATCGTGAACAAAGCGCCCATTTTTTTAATGCCAAAACAGGGGCTTTTATTCCTCGGCAATGCAGAAGGGCTGGCTGCCATACCTGAATTAAGCCATAAACGGATGTATACCGTGGCCAATGCGATCAGCGAGCAGCATACACCCCCGAAAGGGATCAAGTTCTGTGATGTTCCAGTACTTTATCTGGCTGACTGGCCGGATGTTCTACAGGCTTATGCCCAGGAACCGGTCAATATGTCCTATCAGCGGCTGATTGCCTTCGGTGGCGATGCCTGGCAGATCACCCAGCAATACTTGTCGCAACCGCGTTCGCAGCATATTGAATTTCAGGGCAGAACCGGCCGGATACAGATCACTGAACACAGCATTCAGCGCAGTCCACAATGTTTCCAGTACAGTGGCACAGGTGTCAAGCTACTTTGAACGGGGGATGAGTGATGCGACAGCAATTAGGTACATGGGCAGAGCAGCAAGCGGCCCAACTGATGCAAAACCATGGATTTCAATTCCTGGCAGCTAATTATCACAGTCGCTATGGCGAGCTGGATCTGATTCTGGTGCGTGATCAGGAACTGGTCTTTGTGGAAGTCAAAGCGCGTGCACAAACCCGATATGCACAAGCCATTGAATCGGTTTCCAAAGCGAAACAGGGAAAGATGCTCAAGACGGCGATGTGCTTTATTCAGAAAAATCCACAATTTGCACACTATTACTATCGTTTTGACGTGATTTGTTTTGATTTTAAACAGCAATTTGCAAAAACCATACAGCATGACTTTTCGCAATACCCTTATGATCTGGAATGGATTGAAAATGCTTTTACTTTTGATCAAGAGTTTATTAACCTTTGAACAAAATAAGGTCTAAAGATGCTTATATTTGCTTCACGATCATTGTAAAGTTCAAGCAGAATTGACATGATCTGAGCTTGAAAACAGATTATTAGATTGAAAAAGACGTAATAAAATGAAGGAGTCTTGCTGAGTGGTTAAGCGTATTGCAATAACAATGCTGTGTGTCGCAAGTTTATCAGGTTGTGCCAGTTTTATTTCCAGCGGCACAGGTACGGCTCCTGTCGGAACTGAAAGTGGGGCGCGTACCTTAGGGCAGGTATTTATTGATTCCTCAATTGTCCGTACTGCAAAAATTAATCTTTATAAACTGGATTCGCGCTTTAAGCAGGCCCGGGTCAATATTGAAAGTTTTCATGGCAATGTCTTGCTGACCGGTCAGGTGCCGGATGCCCATTTAAAGCAATTGGCTGAAGACAATGTCAAATCCATGAGTGATGTCAAAGCGGTACATAATTTTATTACTGTCGGTAATCAGATCAGCTATAGCACCATTATGCAGGATACTGCAGTGACTGCAAATACTCGTGGCTTGATCATGAAGGCGACTGTGGTTGCGGATAGTAAAGTACATGTGCATACTGAAGATGGCGTTCTGTATGTAATGGGGCGTTTAAATGGTGCCGAGATTGCTGACCTGAATCAGGTGCTACAACAAGTGGGTAATGTCACCAAAATTGTGACTTTGATCGATAACGTGGAGCAATATTCAAGTCTGGCTAATCAAAACTTTGCTGCACCGGCATATGCGCAGCAGGGTATTGAACAGACGCCGGTTGCCATTGATCCTGATACGGTTGAACCGACCTATGAACCATAAGGTCGGCCAGTTTAAAACCCAACTCTCACAGCGTATTCTGCAGTTTCAGCAACATTATCAAGATTTCCGGTTATACGATTTTGGCAGTTATGCCCTAAATCGTTTAACCCCGAAACAAGGTTACACGGTCGAAACCCAATTGGCCTATGGCCTGAAATCCCGGCAACGCTTTGACTTGTTTCGGAGTCAGCAGCCTTTGCTACATCGCCCACTCATTGTTTTTGTGCATGGCGGCGCCTGGTTGCATGGCGATAAAAAGGATTACCAGTTTATTGGCGAGTCCTTTGCTAGAGAAGGCTATGATGTGGTGGTGATGAATTACCATCTGGCGCCACAGCATATTTTCCCGACCTATATTCATGATCTGCATCTGTTGCTGAATCATTTGCAGCAGTCAGCTGGACAGTTGCAGATCTGTGCAGAAAATCTGGTCCTGATGGGACATTCTGCCGGGGCATTCAATGTGATGTCTGCCTTATATCATCCGCAATCTGCCAGTATTGATCATAGTCAAGTTCGGGCGATTATTGGTCTGGCAGGTCCTTATCATTTTGATTATAAAGATGATCCGATCTGTGCAGGTGCATTTGATCAGGCGGTGCCTTATCAGCAGGTGATGCCTTATTATTTTGTTAGAAATAGCTCAACCCGGCATTATCTGTTTATTGCCGAAAAAGACAAGATTGTCGGGCATTTCAATAGCCAGGATTTGGACCGTGTACTGAAAGAGAAGGGCAATCATAGCCATCTGATTCAAATTCCGAAACTTGGTCATATTACGATTGTGGGTTCACTCTCCAGTTTGTTTAGCCGGTTTTTCCAGACCAAGGCACAGGTGCTTTGGGCGCTCGAGGATGCATTTAAATCCTGATACTAATATTTGGTTTAACTAAGCAATAGATAAAAAAGAATCCAGTGGATGATCTCCCCTGGATTCTTTTTTAAGCCGTTGAGCTAAATCTTTCGAGTGCAGATTTATAGCCAGGTCTTGGTGTCGTCTGAGACTGCCGTACCTTGAGTCACATGCATGATCATGGCATGGGCAATACTACCTTTGAATGGAATTTCCGGCAGCTGATCGAATTTAAAGAATTGCGCATCGCTAATTTCTTCTTCCTGCAGCTGTAGCTCACCGCCAGCATATTCTGCCTTGAAAGCAATCATCAGGTTACTTGGGAAAGGCCAGGGCTGGCTGGCCAGATACTGAATATTCTTGAGCTTTAAACCGACTTCTTCCAGCGTTTCACGACGTACTGCATCTTCCAGCGTTTCACCCACTTCAACGAAACCGGCAATCAGTCCATACATCTGGCTTTTAGTATTACGTGCATTTTTGGCCAGCAGAATCTCGTCTTTGCCTCGGGTAATGACGGTAATAACGCAAGGCTGTACCCGTGGATATTGCCGGTAGTTGCAGGATGGGCAGAGCATGGCATATTCAACAGCATGCGCTTCAGTCACTGTACCGCAATGACTACAGAACTTATGGTTACGACGCCATTCTAAAAGTTGTACTGCGCGGCTGGCCTGTTCGAATTGCTGGGTATTCCAGAACTGTAACAGCTGACGGATGGGAACCAGTTGCAAGCCTGCAGGAATCGGCTCATCGGGAAGAAGATCACGGGCAATCACCTGATCACCCGTGTGGAGTAGCAAATCACTTGCTAAGGCTTCAACCCGTGGAAGTTGAAAGTGTTGATCGACCAGCAGTTGCTGTTGTTGAAAAATATAAGCAAGTGATAATTTGGACATTAGGCAACTATTTTGAGTTTCTCACTACTGTCCAATGCTACCTGAAACATCGCCTGTAATACAGGCTGTTTGTTCTTTAAGTTATCAATCATCATGTCGGCACTGGCCAGGGTGTCTAAAGCACGATGAATTTCTTCCGGACTTAATGCAATCGACAGATCAATACGGTTCTTGATGAATTCTGCAGTGGTGGTGAATGCAGTACGAACATGTTCTGCATTCAGGAACAGCATCGCGCCGCCAATCTCGCAAAACTGTACAGGAACAGGTTCGAGGGCAGTCAAGTCATGATCTTGCAGGTAATTGCTGAGAATCTGGCTAGAAAGCTCGATCAGGGCCTTGGTTTCTGTGAGTAAAGCAGCGTGTGCTTCATCCAGACGGTCCAGAGAAATATTCATGTTGTTGACGCGCAGCTGCAAGCGGCTCGAAGTGTGATGACGTTCCAGTACGCCAATCGAGTTCATGGCAGACAGAATGACATTCATCAACTGCTGGGCAAAGCTGGCATCCTGCATAATCTCGGGCTGGCTCAGTGAAGCAGCCTGACGGGTCAGGTCATGATAGGCTTCATTCAGGTTCAACACCTTGAAGATATTGGCCAAACTATTCAGTTGAGCCTGTAATTCCTGAGTCTTTTCAGGCGTCATATTCTGATAGTTGAACTCGATGTCATTACGAATCTGTGCCATTTCCGTGGTCACCAACTCGCTGATGGTATGCATGGTTTCAAAGTCAGGACCATACAGGTGGCGACTGAAGACCTGTAATTGCATATCGGTCAGTAGGTCATCGCCAACATTGAGCTGGCTACGGATAGATTGCGCAGTTTCATCTTCCTGACTGATACATAGGCTGAGCACATTGGCCAGATCAGCCAGCGAAGCCTTGAAGCTGTCTGCCGAGCTAAAATACTGTGCCATGTTGCGCTCAATGCTCACCAAGGTGCGTAGACGTGGCTCATTAATCAGCAGGTGCTCAATATTGTTTAACGCGACATATACCAGATTCCAGTACTGCTTGCTGTCATGTTGTTCTGCAAGTCCGGCCAGATAAGCCCCCACCAGTTTGATGGCTTGCAAATCCAGTTCACTTTCTTCCTGATTGATCAGCTTGTTGAGTGACAGCTTATACAGACGGTGTACATATTGGGATTTTTCCAGACTTGGTGCCTGTGGCAGCGCAAAATCAGGAGTGACGCAATCTAATAGCGATTCTACATGCTGGCCTTCAGTCGTCAGTGGTTTACCCAAAGCCAGTTCCAAGCGGTTCAGGGTATCCAGCAAAAACTGTGGAATTTTTACTTCACGCAAACAGATAAATTCGATATAGCGTTTCAGCATAGTGGTGCCTTCACTCAAGGCGATCACTTCTTGAGTATTGACCTGCGCCGGATTCCCCATAATCTTGCGCATTAATTCTGCTGAATATTGAGCGACTTTTGCCAGACTGGACATGTCGATGAGTGCCAGAACCTGGGCGCATTGTTCGAACTGATTTAATGCATCATCAATACCAAAAGGTAAAGTCTGGTCTTCTACCAAGGTGCTTACTGCTGATTCGACTAACTTGATCGAGTTATCAACCTCATTTTTTATTATCAGTAAAGCTGTTGGATCAAAATGTATAGAGGTTTGGTAAGACATGATCTGCACCTTTCCTGGAGTATTATCTATATATGAGCCCCCGCTTTAAACTACGGGGCCTCTTTGTATTTACTATAACTGAAGAACGATAGTTTTAAACCTAAAGTATCCCCGGAAATGTAGATTTTATTTCGCGAAAAGGCAAGCAGTTCCATGTTTTTCTTCGAATTGTTTGACCCAATTCTCATGTTCCTGTAATTCCTGTTCTGACGGAAGAATCACCGGCAATTCAATTTCAACTCTGGCCATTCCTGAGCGGCTGTTCTGGTCTTCAGACTGAGACAGGGCATCGATATCAAAAGACACCTGTCCACCGGTCATCGCCAGATAAACATCGGACAGGATTTCCGCATCGAGCAAGGCACCGTGGAAGGTACGGTCGCGTTGTGGAATCTCGTAACGGCGCACTAAGGCATCCAGCGAGTTTTTCTGCCCGGGATGCTTGGACTTGGCCAGTGCCAAGGTATCGGTGACGTCACAAACCTCGGAGAGCGCCTTAAAACCTGCACGTTTGAATTCCATATCCAGGAAGTTCATATCGAAGGTCGCGTTATGCGCAATAATTTCCGCGCCGTGTAAATAGTCAAACAGCACTTGAGAAATTTCTTCAAACAGCGGTTTGTCTTGCAGGAATTCATCGGTGATCCCGTGGACATTCACAGAATCGCCAACCGGTGTTTTTGGGTTGATATAGATATGAATCGAGCTGCCGGTCAGTTTGCGGTTGATCATTTCCAGCGCGCCGACTTCAATAATCCGGTCACCATCCTGATAATAAAAACCGGTGGTTTCAGTATCCAGAATCAGTTGTCGTGGGCCATGCAGCTGTAGCTTTGCTGGTGTAATGACAATTTGCGGATGTAGCTCAGTCGAGGCAGATGCGTCTAAAGATGAAGCATCTTCATTGCTGTCTGTTGCTAAAACTTCAGTCTGTACAATTTCTTCAACAGTCACTTCGATGATTTCTTCCAGCTCTTCTTCTTCGCTCTCGGCCAGATCAAGACCGAAAGGATCGTCTAGCAACCAGTCGGGTTCAGATTTTTTTTTATCTTCAGACATTGAAGGGCTTTGCTTGGATTTTTTCAGGGTTTCATCAGCCCCCAGATTGGCCAGCTGATCGGCCATTTCATTGCCCGGATGTCCAGCATGACCTTTGACCCAGTGCCATTCGATGTCACGTCCCTGACAGACTTCATCAAGTTTTTGCCACAGATCCGGATTTTTGACGTCTTTCCAGTTTTTCTTTTTCCAGCCGTGAATCCATTCGGTAATGCCTTGTTTGACATACTTGGAATCGGTATAGATCACCAGTTTGTCTTGCTTGTCACAAAACAGAATCCCTTCAATGGCAGCCGTCAGCTCCATACGGTTGTTAGTAGTATGATCTTCACCACCACAGATTTTGTGTTCTTGTTGGCCATTAACAATGTACGCACCCCAACCGCCTAAACCCGGGTTGCCGCGACAGGCGCCATCAACATAAAGTGTGATAGTGTGTGACATAGATTAAATCCGATCAAAATAGAACAAGCTGGAAGGCTTATTGTATAGTGCAAATGCAGTCGATCAATCTATATGTCCAGGATTTTTTAATTTCTTGTAACATTTAACGTGAAATCGCGGTAAATTATTGGCTTGAGTCTTCGACATGCTTCACTACAATGGCATATCTAAAAAATAAATTTATATACGAGTTGTTTGGATTTCTTTATGTATAAACCAACCGCAATTTTGTGGCAGCCGACATTACCTACATTTTTAAAATATTCTGTACTGGGAACTGCGCTTGCTTCTCTAGGACTGACGGGCTGTTCATCTACACAAAGTGCGACCCAAACAGCATCAAGCAAGCAGGTTGGATCACAATATCTGGATGCCAGCAGTCTGGATGGACTCGAAGATTTACTTTCTGCAACGGATATGCGTGCAGTCGAAGGTGACCGTTTACAGATTCTGAAACATGGTGATGTCTGGAAACGCATGACCGTGGGTTTCAAGATGGACTTAAGTGTCTGGAATCCGCGGATTGATGCTCAGCGTGGCTGGTTTATTTCACGTCAGCCTTATCTGGATCGCTTAAGTGCGCGTGCATCACGTTATTTATATTACACGGTAAAAGAAGCAGAACGCCGTGGTATGCCGACCGAGTTGGCGCTGTTACCGATTATCGAAAGTTCTTATGATCCGGCTGCGACCAGTAGTGCGGCGGCGGCAGGTTTATGGCAATTTATTCCAAGTACCGGCCGTATTTATGGTTTAAAGCAGACCTCATTATACGATGGTCGCCGTGATGTGGTGGAATCGACCCGTGCAGCCTATGAGTTTTTGGGCAGTCTGTATAACCAGTTTGGTTCCTGGGAATTGGCGCTTGCTTCTTATAATGCAGGCCCAGGACGTATCCAGCAGGCAATTAACCGTAATAAAGCCGCAGGTCTGCCTACCGATTATTGGTCATTGAAACTGCCACAAGAAACCATGAGTTACGTGCCACGTTTCTTGGCGGTTGCACAAATTATTAAAAATCCCGGCAGCTATGGGGTGAGCTTGCCACCGATTGCCAACCGTCCGCATTTCCGTGAAGTGCCAGTGGGTGTTGCCAGTTTAAATGAAATTGCAGCGATTACCGGTTTGAGCCGTGCAGAACTGTATCAATTGAACCCGGGTCATCGTGGTGATCATATTGACCCTGCAAGTCCGCGCCGTATTCTGATTCCTGCTGACTTAAGTCCTTCAGTGGATGAGAAGCTGAAAAAATTATCCGGTTCAGGTGGTTTATGGGCGAGTAACACGAGCAGCCTGCCGCGAAATACCACAACAGTGGTGCCAACCAGAGCTACACCGCCAGAATTAAATACGAAAACGATTACGCCTTCTAAACAGACTCCGCCAGCGGTTGTTAGTAATCAGCCTGTAACGACCGTTGCTAAAACAACGACTCCGGCGAAAGCTGTAAGTACGCCATCTGTCGTCACAGCAGCGGTAAGTACGGCGACAACGGCCAATACTGTAACGAAGACTACGAAAAAGATTTCGACGCCTAAAGGCTCATCTGCCTTGGCCAGTTTTGCGGCACAAAGTGATTTGCCAATTCCAAGTGCGCCGCGTATTCCGGTAGCTGTGACACCTGCGGCGCCAGCGAAACAGATTCAGGTCGAACCACCGATTTCGGCAGCTGAGCGTCAGCAAGTTGAGCAGGCGGTCATCGCACAAGATATTCAGAAAACAGTGGATGAAATTCTGCAGCCTGTCGCCACACCGGCAGAACAGGCCCAGGTGGTTGAAGAACTAAAAGCATTGGCGCCGGCAGGCACAGAAATTGTTGATCCTTATGACGGCAAAATCAAGCTGACTGCCATTCAAACCAGCCTGTCTGTGGCTGAGCAGCAAGGCAAGGAACTCACCAAAGGCTTCTCTTATCCAAAAGAAGTTGCTGACAATACCACTGCGAACTCGGTTGAAGCCAAGCTAAATCAGGGCAAAAATTACGTCAAGACGGATTCTGAAGTGGTGGTGGTCGCTCCAAAAGGCAAACGCAGTACCTATAAGGTATTACCAGGTGATAATCTGGCAATGATTGCGGCCAAAAATGGCGTGAATTGGCGTGATGTAGCGAAATGGAACCAGATTGATCCAAATTCTCCGCTGTATGTGGGCACCACCATTTATCTGTATGATGCCAAACCGGTACAGGAAGCCAGCAAAGCCAAAGAAAAGCCGGAAACTTATGTCGTTCAGGCCAATGACTCTCTGACCAGTGTAGCGAATCAGTTTGGTTTCAGTGTGAAACAACTGGCTGATTTCAATGGCTTGAGTACCAATAGCGGTCTATTCGTTGGGCAAAAGCTGTCATTGAAAGATACAGGGCTGTCCAAAGCAAAAGCTGAAGAGATTAAAAAAGCTGAAACTGCCAAGGTTCAGACTAAATCCTATACAGTGAAACGCGGTGAGTATCTGAAACTGATTGCCGATCGTTACGGGCTTTCAAATGCTGAACTGGCATCTTTGACGTCAGGTCTTACTGCCGGTAGCAGTTTGATGGTGGGACAAAAAATCAATGTGCCACTTCAGGAAGTTGAAGAGCTAACAACATCTAACCAGAAAACTGAACAGAAGTTTGAAAATGTTAAAGTCGATCAGACTGCAACTGAAAACTATCAAGTCAAACGCGGTGAAACACTGTATAGCATTGCCAGTCAAAGCAAGCTGAGTGTCTCTGAATTGGCTGCACTGAATGGGTTGTCTGCCAATAGTGGTTTACGTATAGGTCAGACCATCAAGATTCCAGCCGGCAGTCAGATCCCTGAAACCTATACGGTTCAATCGGGTGATACGCTGACCGGCATTGCCGCAAGATACAATCTGTCAATGGACCAAGTGGCGAGCCTGAATGGCATGTCACGTAATGCAGGTTTACGAGTGGGGCAGCGTCTGAAACTGAGTGGTGAAGTCACAGAACCGGTACGTGAAGTGGTCGCGGAAACTGCGACGAAGAATGCAAAATCGGATTCGCATGTGGTGAAATCAGGTGAAACCTTAAGCTCTATTGCGCGTCAGTATCATTTACAACTGAAATATCTGGCAGATTTAAACGGCCTGAATACTAATAGCACAGTGCGTATTGGTCAGCGTTTAAAAATTGAGGGTGACTTTCCGGTAGATAAAAAAGTTGAAGATGTGAAAGTGGCAGCTAAGCCTGTAGCTTCTAAGGCAACTGAATCCTATACAGTAAAATCAGGCGAATCCCTGAATGCAATCGCCAGCCGTTTAGGCATAAGCGTGACCGACTTGGCTCAATTAAATAATCTAAGTCCACGCGCAGGATTAAGGGTCAGTCAAACCATTCAGATTCCAAAACTGGTGACTGATTATAAAGTCAAACGCGGTGATACCTTAATCGGTCTGGCTTCACGCTATGGTATGAACAGCAATGAACTGGCGGAAATGAATGATCTCAAACCGAATACGCAATTGCGTATTGGCGATGTGATTAAAGTACCGAATTAATGAATGGATCATGAGATTCGCTCATTTATTTAAAACTTTCAGGTTGATCTGGCTAGCCCCGCTGCTCGTGAGTAGCAGTTGGGCAGCCCTTATTACCACCCCATATATCGCGCTATATAACCAGCCGAAATATGCCCAGGCCAAATCCCTGCCTTATGCCAATCCGCAAGCACCGAAAGGCGGTACGCTGATTCTGGCAGCTGATGGCAGTTTCGATAATTTGAACAGCATGAATGGCAAGGGCAATGTCACTGAAGGGGGCAACTATATTTTTGACAGTTTGCTGTCCAAGTCACTAGATGAGCCCGGTGTGTACTATCCCTTGCTGGCGGAAAAAGTCAGTTTTGACCCCAAGAAAACCGCCTTTATTATTTTTCATTTAAATCCCAAAGCACGGTTTAGCAATGGCCAGCCGGTGACTGCACAAGATGTCAAATACAGTTTTGAGTTGTTTCAGACCCAGTCCAATTTTGGCCTGCAGATGTATCTGGCTGATTTAAACCGGCTGGAAGTCCTGTCACCTTTACAGGTCAAAATGCATTTCAAATCCGGACATAATCCGGAAATGGCGATGATTGTCGCACAGATGCCCATTTATTCTAAACAGGAATGGCAAAAGCGTAATTTTAAAGAATTGACGCTGAAACCGATGCTGGGTTCAGGGCCCTATGTCATTGAACACATAGATGCTGGACGTAGTATTAGCTACAAACGCAATCCCCGATATTGGGGTAAAGACTTGATGGTCAACCGCGGGCGTTATAATTTTGACCGGATCAAGTATCGTTATTATCGTAGCCCTGAAATCAAGTTCGAAGCTTTCAAGTCGGGCCAATTTACCTTGCATGAGGAAAAACAGGTCAACCGTTGGGTGAAAGACTACCAGTTTCCTGCCGTTCAGCAAGGACAGGTGCAGCGTTACCGCTTTCAGCATCACAACCCGATTCCGACCCAGAGTCTGATATTCAATACCCGCCGTCAGCCTTTTGCCGATATCCGTTTCCGGCAAGCCTTGAGTTTTGCCTATGACTTTGAATGGCTGAATAAAGCCATGTTCTATGGTGAATATCAGCGCCTGAACAGCTTTTTTTCCAATAGCGAGCTTGCATCTTATGGACGGCCAGGCATTCAAGAACTGCACATTTTAAAACCCCATTTAAAGCAGCTTGATCCGGTTCAACGTCAGGCTGTACTGCAGGACTGGAAATATCCTCAGTCAGATGCCTCCGGTTTTAACCGGAACAATCTGTTAAAAGCCCGTCAATTGCTATTAAAGGCAGGCTATCGTTATCAACAGGGGAAGTTGATTAATGCTTCGGGTCAACCGGTACAAGTTGAGTTCCTGTTGCATCAGGCGGAGCAACAGCGTGATCTGATGCCATATCTGCGTCATTTAAAACGCTTGGGCATTCAGGCCAGCATTCGTATGGTAGAAACCGCGCAATATTATGAACGGCTGCGGAATTATCAGTTTGATATGATTGTTGATACCATGCCGCAATCCCTGACACCGGGGCAGGAGCAGAAACAGTTCTGGGGCAGTCAGGCCGCCACGCAGCCAGGTAATTATAATTCTGCCGGCATTCGAAATCCGGCCATTGATGCTGTCATTCAGCAGGTGACTCAGGCTCAAAACCGTGAACAGCTGGTGAATAGTACCCGAGCATTAGACCGTTTACTGCGTGCAGGCTATTATCATATTCTGACTTATGGTACGGGCGAATACTGGTATGCTTACTGGAATATGTATCAGCAGCCGCAACGAAAACCTAAACTCTCCGCCGGGATTGATTACTGGTGGGTCGATGCGGCAAAGGCCAGACATGTGGCTGATTATTTCAAACAGCATTAAGCTCCAAGCCTATCAGGGAGTGCCATGAGCACTTATATTCTCAAACGTCTGTTGCTGATGATTCCAACCTTGCTGATCATTTTGCTGATCAATTTCATGGTGATCCAGCTGGCACCCGGTGGTCCGGTGGAGCAGGCGATTTATCAGGCGCAACAGGTTAATAGTTTGGCGCATACCGGATTGCAGTATCAGGGAAAGCAAGGCCTCACACCGGAGATGCTTGAGAAGATCAATATCCAGTACGGCTTTGACCAGCCGCTGCATATCCGCTTTTGGGAAATGGTAACGCGTTATGCGCAGTTTGATCTGGGACAGAGTTTTTTCAAAGACAAGCCTGTGACTGAACTCATCTGGGAAAAATTGCCCGTATCGCTTTCTTTAGGCCTATGGAGTACCTTGCTGATTTATCTGGTCTCCATTCCTTTAGGAATCAGAAAAGCCCGAAAACATGGCAGTCTATTTGATCAGACCACCTCTCTAGTTTTGGCCGTGGGCTATGCCATTCCAGCCTTTATTTTTGCCATTTTACTCATCGTCTTTTTTGCTGGCGGGTCTTATCTGCAATGGTTTCCCTTGCAGGGAATTCGCTCTGAAAATTTTGCTGAACTCTCATTCTTTGCGAAAATTCAGGATTATTTCTGGCATATGGCCTTGCCGCTGTTGGCCATGGTGCTCGGCGGATTTGCCAGTTTGACCTATCTGGTCAAATTTTCCTTTGTTGAAGAGCTGAGCAAGCAATATGTCCTGGCTGCACGGGCAAAAGGTTTAACTGAATATGCAGTGCTATATCGGCATGTATTCCGGAATGCCATTTTAGTGCTCATCGCAGGTTTGCCCGAAGTTCTGATCGGGGTGTTTTTCGTGGGCAACCTGTTTATCGAGATTATTTTTAATCTGGATGGGTTAGGTGTTTTAGGGTTTGAGGCAATTATCCAGCGTGACTATCCGGTGATTTTTGGTACTTTGTTTATTTTCACCTTGCTCGGTCTGATACTGCGTTTACTCAGCGATTTGCTCTATCAACTGATTGATCCAAGAATTCATTTCAGTTCACGTCGAGGATCACAATAATGTCTTCCTTGATGCAAGTACGCTGGCAACGTTTTAAGCAGCATACGCTGGGCTTTAGCTGCTTCATTATTTTCAGTGCTATTTTCATCATTTCCTTGGGTGCAGAACTGATTGCTAACGATAAACCCTTGCTGGTGAAATATGATCATGCTTTTTATCTGCCCATCCTGAAATCCTATCCGGAAACCACTTTTGGTGGGGTATTTGAGACAGAAGCAGAATATAAAGATCCTGCCGTACAGCAACTGATTGCAGAAAAAGGCTGGGCGATCTGGCCCATCATTCCGTTTTCCTATCAAACGCCAAATTTTGAACTGGCTGAACCGGTGCCATCGCCCCCGAGTGCGCAAAACTGGCTGGGAACAGATGATCAGGGCCGTGATGTTCTGGCACGGATTCTATATGGTTTAAGGATTTCATTACTGTTTGGTTTTGCTCTGACTTTATTGTCTGCGGTGCTGGGAATTTTAGCAGGGGCAATTCAGGGTTATTATGGTGGATGGATTGACCTGATCGGGCAACGCATACTCGAAGTCTGGAGCGGTTTGCCGATGCTGTTTATGGTGATGGTACTGGTCAGTCTGTTTACCCCGAGTATTTACTGGCTATTTCTGATCATGCTGTTATTTGGCTGGACCACACTGGTGAGTATGGTGCGCGCTGAGTTTTTGCGCGCCAGAAATCTGGAATACGTCTGGGCAGCAAGAAGTATTGGGGCCGGGGATGGACGGATCATGTTCAAACATATTCTCCCCAATGTGATAGGTTCTAGCCTGTCACAGTTACCTTTTATGCTAACCGCCAATATTACTGCACTGACAGCGCTGGATTTTTTAGGGTATGGTTTGCCACCCGAGTCGGCATCCCTAGGGGAACTCTTGCTTCAGGTCAAAAACAACTTAAATGCACCGTGGCTGGCATTGTCGGGATTCTTTAGTTTGGCAATTGTACTGAGTTTGCTAATCTATATGGGAGAAGCGGTACGGGATGTTTTTGATCCAAGAAACTAAATCACAAAAATCTTTAATCATGAAAAAATAAGCAGATAAAAATTGTGTAAATTTGACAAGACTGATTGTCAATTGTTCTGGCTTACGTTATAAACGAGTACAAAATAAAAGTAACGTATCAGGACAGATCATGACTCAATTGGCCGATTCCATTCAAATTCGTAATACCACTTTTAAAAATCGCATCATTAAAGGTGCCATGAGTGAAGCACTGGCCAATGATGCCGGCCAGCCCAATCAGGCGCATTTCAAGTTGTATGAAGCATGGGCCGAAGGTGGCTTGGGTTGTGCTATTACGGGTAATGTCATGGTGGATTATCGTGCCAAGAATGAACCGGGCGTCGTAGTGGTAGAAACAGAACGCGATCTGGCGCAGCTCAAAGTCTGGGCCGACGTAGGCAAACAACATGGTATGGTACAACTGGTCCAGTTGTCGCATCCGGGCCGCCAGTGTCCCAAGGGCCTGAATAAAGAAACAGTTGCACCGTCCGCAGTACCCTTTAGTCCGGCTTTGGCAATGAGCTTCGGAACCCCACGGGAACTGCGTGAAGATGAAATCCTGGATATTATCCAGCGCTTTGCCACTTCGGCTGCCATCTGTGAAAAAGCAGGATTTGAGGGGGTGCAGTTACATGGTGCACATGGTTATCTGATCAGTCAGTTTCTGTCACCGCTGACCAATAAGCGGCAGGATCAATGGGGTGGTAGTATTGAGAATCGTACCCGTTTCTTGCTGCAAACCTATCAGGCCGTACGTGCTGCGACTTCGGAAAATTTTATTATTTCAGTCAAGCTGAATTCAGCTGATTTCCAGCGCGGTGGTATTAGCGAAGAAGATGTCATCTATGTCTTTAAGGCGATGGACGCTGCAGGCATTGATATCATTGAAGTGTCAGGTGGTAGCTATGAAGCACCTGCGATGGCCGGCGTGAAAGCAGACAAGCGCAAGGCCTCGACCATTGCCCGTGAAGCCTATTTCCTCGATTTTGCCGAAAAAATCCGGCAGGAAGTGAAGTGTCATATCATGGTCACTGGTGGATTCCGAACTGTTGAAGGCATGAATGCTGCGCTCGACAGTGGTGCTTGTGATTTTGTCGGGATTGCACGTCCCTTTGCAGTAGAACCTGACTTGGGCAATCGTCTGGTTGCAGGGCAGGATGTACGTTATGCGGTTGAGAAAATTAAAACCGGTATTCCAATGGTCGACAAGATGGCGATTATGGAAATCATCTGGTATGCCGCGCAGTTTAAGGAAATTGCCAAAGGCAAGCAGCCTAATCCGAAACTCTCACCACTAAAAGTCTTTTTGCAGTATCTGAAAGGCAATGTCAAAGCGGTGATCAAGGGACAATTAAACTCGCGAAAATCGGCTTAATTTTGATCGCAGATTCAAATCTCAAGTGCGACACATTTGTAGTTAGTTGAAAAAGTTAGGTGTATTCGTAGAATCATTGGACTTTTTCAACTCGCAATTGGAAAGCACACAATGAAGAAATACACCCAACTTTCTCAAGATGAAAGATACGAAATTTATGCTACTTTGAAAAGTAAAAGTTCAATCGCTAGCCTTGCTCGGGAGTTAGGGCGTTCACGATCAACCATCTACCGTGAATTAAAAAGAAATACTGGGCAACGTGGATATAGAGCTCAACAGGCAGCGAAATTTGCAAGTCAAAGACGGTACCGTCCTTCATCACCCATGACAGCATTTGCCTTCGCTTATATTGATTACTTGATTGGCTTGGACTGGTCACCAGAACAAATTTTAGG